>JAWOGN010000312.1:0-11156 GCA_046496815.1 Desulfatiglandaceae bacterium | reverse complement strand
GAATTGGGAACTCTCCGCGGCTCGAGCGGCAGCGGTGATCCGGTACTTTCAAAATGATATCGGCATTGATCCACGCAACATGGAAGCAGTCGGTCAATCCTTTTACAGGCCTATCGCGACCAATGAAACTGAAGAAGGTCGCAGCCGGAACAGACGGGTGGCCATTATTATAGCTCCGAGGTTGGAATGATGACGTTAGCCCGGCACCCGAATTCAGAGTCTTTAACTGTAGCGTCGACACAGGGCCTTCCGTTAAATCCGTTCTCACCTTGTGATGCCGGAGGTGAAAACCTACGCAGGAGGCGAGTATGCGTGTGCGGTCCTCCATTTTTCCCCGTGGAGAAGGTACAAATCTTCGCCGCGTTGCTCGGAAAGGCGTCTCAGTTATGGCCGAGTCCAATCACAGCTATGGGGTTGGAGGCATGGGCCACCACCGTCGAAGTACCGCACCTGGATGTATTATTCGAAGCGGTTAGACGTCAGACGGAAATCTTCCAGTAGGTTTTTCTAAGGTTTCCTGTCCACGCAAAGGGAACCGACTTTAAGAATTCTCCCCTGTATCCGTCGGGGACGCTGGACGGTCCAATCCAAAATTTCCGCCCCCCTTTTTTCAACGAAATACCTTGAAAGCGCATCAAATGGAGCTCTTCCCGGATCCGCGATAAGTACCATCTGCAGCCCCGTTCGTATGGCTCGGTTAATAAGTCTCTTCAGGGAATAGTTCAATTTATCCCAAAAGCAAATATCAGCACCTATCAAGATATCGAAATGCATCAAGTGCTTTGCGGTAAGCCCGGCGAAGTTTCCCTTCATCGTGGCGATCTGCACGTTATTGACTTCTGCGTGAAGGCGCAAGTAAGGAAAAACTTCGGGATCGATATCAACGCCGGTTACCACGGCGTTGTGTTTCTTGGCGCAATAAATCCCGGTTAATCCCCAACCGCATCCCAGATCGAGGACCCGTGTCCCTTCCGGCAAGCCCCGGCGCCTGAAAAAATCCATCAACAACCAGCTCGAAGTCCAAAATCTGTTTCCATGAGCAGAAGACGTGTGAAGGCGTTTAAGCCTGCGGACATCGGGATGACGTGATAGTAAAACCCGAATGCCATAAGCGCGAACCATCGTTTTCACAGGCCTTGCCATGGGTTCTTTCATCTTTATCCAGGGTTACAACCTTATAAATCAGTTTTCAATTCGGACGGCGCGGTAGCCGGTTCCACCACCATATTGAGCGGTGCAGCCTGTCCTTGTTTGTCTTGCCCCATATAAAGCGTCACGTGCGGAAAAGGAATTTCGATATCTTTCTCATCGAATCTTTTTTTGAGCAGCCTGTTAAATTCCCGACCTACCGCCCACTGCTTGATGGGCTTTGTTTTAACGCGCGCTCTGATAATTACGGCCGAATCGGCAAATCGATCCAGCCCCAGTATCTCAATAGGTTCAAGGATATCTTCCTTGAAGTTTGCGTCACTGCGCAATTCCTCGTCCACCTCTTTGATCACTTCGATCACATTATCCACATCTTCACGGTACGCCACGCCGATATCAAATACATATCTCCCATACTCCTTTGTCATATTGGTAACCACTTGAATCTGTCCATTTCGAACGTAATGAACATTTCCCGCCAAATCCCTTAAAACAACCATCCTCAAGGTAATTCTTTCAACCAATCCTCCTTTGTCGGCGATCTGAACAACGTCTCCCACACGAATCTGATCCTCAAGCAGGATGAAAAATCCGCTGATAACATCTTGCACCAGGTTTTGTGCCCCGAAGCCGACGGCCAACCCAACAATTCCTGCAGCGGCAAGTATGGGACCGATCTCAATCCCCAGTTCACCCATTACCATAATCGCTGAAACAATAATAATTCCAAGTATCAGAACATAACGAATGACGGAGCCAAGCGTGTCAACACGCTTTTGAAACTCGAGATCTTTTTCCTTCCTAGCCAGTGTAAACAATCGGGTTGAAATAAAGCGAGCCACTCTGAGCGCAACCAACATGAGACCCAAAATCAGTAGAACGCGTAAACCGCTGGTGAAAAGCCATTGCGTTACAACTTGAAGATATTCGTTGATTTCCATATCTACCTCCATCCGATGTTTTTCTGTATTTTCTCGCCAAGACCCATGAATCATCCAAACCCGGCCATCACAGATGCCACACCCCAGATAATGGAACCCCGGAGTATTTCTTATGCAGGGCTTCCCCGGGACCACCCATACTGAGAGCATTTCAAAGGCTCGCTCGACGCTGGATTCATCTGAAGATGTCCCATCGTGAGGCATCATGAATCTTGTTTCACAGTTCTGAGCTCGGGTATGGTTCTATTTACCATCGGATCTTGATACTCCTTCGAACGTGCGATTAACTCGTTGAGCACAGATTCCAATAACTTAGACTTTCTGTCAGGCGCCGGATACCACGCCTCCGATTCCAATCCATTCTCCTCTACATGAATTGCCGATTTCCCCTTCTGTGGGTTCTCTCTTTCTGTAACGATGCTGATCACAATTTTTCTCATAATGAGAATCTCCTTTTCTTGTATTTGCAACAAACGATGAAAAAACAAAACCCAACTTCTCAATGAGAAATGGGATCTTAAATGAGACAGGCAAGCCTCTCCCATGCTCAGGTGACAAAAAGGTCCTTGGTGGAAAAATTCGGATCACTTGTGAGATTCACTCCAAGCCGCCTGAGTCCTGCCTCATCTCCGGGTGTCGGGATGTGGGTCATATGGACTTCACAGCCCTGGAGGTCTTTCAATCTTTCCATAGCCAGCTGGGCTGCAGAATTGGTTATGGCACTGGTACTCAGAACGATGAGTGTCTCGACCAGATCCAAGCTGAGGTTCTTTTCATTCAAGACCTCTGTTTTTAGATTTCTAACCGATTCTATAATGCTTGGCGGAAGCAATTTTACTTTCTCCGGGATTCCCGACAAATGCTTAATGGCATGCAAGATGAGACTTGAGGCTGCATGAAGTTGGGTCGAGTTATTACCGGTGACGATGGTGCCCTCCTTAAGGCCGATAGCCGCGCCGCAAAAAATACCCTCATTTCCTTTATTGCTTTCCTGAGCATGGGCGGCAGCCTTTCGCGCCGGGGCTACCACACGGCGATACTCCGGAACCAGGTTGAAATTTTCCATCAGGAGTTTCACCCTTTGGACCGTCTCCTTATTGGTCAACCCCATCGCATATTCACATCGATACCGGAAATACCGTCTGATGATCTCCTGTTTGGCCGCGTCCTTCGTCACTTCATCGTCCGGTATCGCAAAACCAACCCGATTAACCCCCATTTCCGTGGGTGATTTATAGAATGACTCCCCGTCCATGATTTTTTTCAGTATGCGTTTAACGACGGGAAAGACTTCAACATCTCGATTGTAGTTGACCGCCTTCTCATTATATGTTTCCAGATGAAAAGGGTCGATCATATTAAAGTCTCTGAGATCCGCGGTCGCCGCTTCATAGGCCGCGTTTACGGGATGCGTAAGGGGCAGATTCCAAATAGGAAAGGTCTCGAATTTGGCATACCCCGCGTAGACCCCCCGTTTATATTCATGATAAACCTGGGAAAGGCAAGTCGCCAATTTCCCACTTCCCGGGCCGGGACCCGTCACGATGATCAGGGGCTTTTCGGTTTCAATATATTCATTGGCGCCATAACCTTCATCGCTGACGATAAGATCGATATCCGTGGGATATCCCTTTGTATATTTATGGGTGTAGACCCTTATTTTCCTTCTCTCTAATTTATTTTTAAACTGCTCGGCCGCCGGCTGATTCTCAAAACGGGTAATCACGACCCCCAAGACGTTGATCCCCCAGCCCCTCAAATCGTCAATGAGTTTGAGGGCGTCGGAATCATAGGTAATGCCAAAATCGGCCCTCATTTTTTTTCGCTCAATGTCACCGGCGTAAATACAGAGCAAAATATCAGCCTTCGATTTCAACGCCTGAAGCAGCCGCATTTTAATATTGGGGTCATAACCCGGCAAAACCCTGGAAGCGTGGTAGTCGTAGAGGAGCTTGCCGCCGAATTCCAGGTAGAGCTTGTTATCGAACTTACCCACCCTTTCAAGGATTTCAGAGGTTTGTTCTCGAATATATTTCTCGTTGTCAAATGCCGCCTTTTCATCCATTTATATACTCCCATTACCCAACGCTTTCCCCGCAATCGGGGTATTGGTAAGTGTTAGAGCCCAAAAGGTGCAATATATTGTATTTGATTATTTCCGGTCAATTCAATCTCAAGATTCTCAGAGGCGAAGCGTAACTGAAGCAAAGAGAAGGGCTACAATAGGTTATAAAGGAAATTTTCATTCAAACGGCCCGCTCCGACTATACGCATTTTCAAATTTGCGGCTGCGGTAAAATCATTCCAATTTTTTCCGTGTCACCCCGTCCAGTATTTGCCAGATGTATTCGATCCACTCGAGGTGCTCGGCTTTCATGAGACAAGAGCGAAGACAGACGACGTTTTCATGATCCCAGTCGATACCCCAGGCTTGTTCAAGCATTGTTTTTGGAAAGGTGGCAAGGGCCAGATGGAGATTTTCTCCGGCTGCGGCTTCGAATATTTCCTTTGAACGAATAGAAATTTCGCCGGCTTTTCCGGACAGAGGAGCCCAGATGACGATGTCGAGTTCCGGTGGGAATGCGGTGAGAAATCGTTGATCGGCCTGGATTTTTTCAAACAGCGCCATGGCGGCCTTTCGTCCGTTCTCTAAGCCTCGAGCCAATGTGCCTTCGCATGTCAACGGAAACATCCGCATGGTCGCCCACAAGGCCACTGCCGAGGCTCCGGCACGGGAACATTCCAGACTGATTTCTCCGAGATGCAGCTCCGCAGAGCTAAAATACGTATAGGGTGAGTCATGTTTATAGAATTTCCCCACAGACGGTTCTTTGAAAAGCACACAGCCGCAGCCGTAAGGTTGAAGCCCATGTTTATGAGGATCAATCACAATAGAGTCAACTTCACCAATTCGGTCGAAAGCGGATCGGGCTTCGACATCTAAATTCTTAGCAAGAACAAAATACCCTCCGTAGGCAGCATCGGCATGAAGACGAAACCCGTATTTGGACTTCAGATCAAGAATATCGGGTAACGGATCGACAGATCCTGCCGCGGTCGTTCCCATCGTTGCGACGACCGTGCCGACGTTACCTTTTTTCAACGCGTCTTCAAGGGCATTTAAATCCATCTTGGCCCTGCTATCGCAAGGGATAAATTGAAAGGGCAGATGAAGAACTTCAGATAGACGACTGTGGGTATAATGCGCCTGCTCGGAGGCCACGATTTTTTTGCCGGGATGAAGGCACCCTGAAACCCACAAAGCTTCCATATTCGCCATGGTGCCGCCCCCACACAGGTGTCCTAAATGAGTCTCCCATCCGAACATCCTTGCAATGTCAGCCACGGCTTCCTTCTCCATTACTGAACTTACGCGTCCCCCATCAAGCGCATGGTTGTTCGGGTTAATCCACATTGCCAGCATATACGCCAACCGCGCGATGGAATGGGGTGGTTTAAGCATTTGTCCGGCATAGAGCGGATGATGGTAGGGATAATTGTCGCGCATTTTTTCGGCGACTTCCATCATGACGGCGCGTAACGCGGACGTATCCAAATCCATGTCGCTATCCGGTAAATCATTGAATCCTTCTTCCAATCGTTCCAGCGCTTCACACAGGATGCTCAGACTTTTTCTTTCCAATGCCATAGATCTTTTCCTCGCCTGTATCACAATCGTAATCGTTTGTTTTTCTGTCGGGGGTTGCCTGTTAAGTTGCAAGCAAGGACATTTGCCTCACAAATCGATAGGCTTGAGCAAAAAACCGTATATCCCATGCACCATCCTTATGGTTGGTGATGGAATATTCGGCGTCCTCACAGAAATCAACTCAATGACTGGGGGCAATGCATTTAACAAACCGCAGTCGATGAGTTTCTGGAATAAGCCCTCGCTCACGTTGCTTGATGGGTGCTCTCTTTCACCACCTTTGACAGCGTGTCATGAACCCATGCGTTGAGGCTTTTCCCATTCTTTCGTGCCTGTATAGAAATGGTTTTGTGGAGTTCAGGGTCAACTCGGACGACGAACTTACCTGAATACGGCTTTTCAGGATCTTCTCCCCGGGCAGCGCAAAATTCAAGATAATCGTCAACGGAATCACAAAAAGCCCTGCGCAATTCCACGACGCTTTCACCTTGGAAAGTGATGACATCACGCAAATTTATGACTTCGCCATAAAATATATTATTTTCATCATCAAATTCGACTTTTCCAAAATATCCTTTATATTCCATCATGATAACACTCCCGCTTCCTTCAAAAATTTTTTTACTGATTTTACAGCACCCTTTTCAGTGTTTCGAACAGGGTAAGGTCGATGGAAAAGCGCTTTCACATCTCCAAGAGCGACCCTGACCCAGGAGCCTTTCCCCTCTGAAATCTCAGCACCAAGCGCAAGAAACAAAGATTTGATGTCGGACCAGGGAATATCAGAACGCTCGGGTTTTTCAAGTATCCGGTTTAAGGTCTGCCGCTGCTTTTTATTCATAAGTGAATGATACTGAATAATGATATCATGTCAAGCAGTTATTTTTGATGCCGAATGGGGGGACTCATTTCAAACTTCCTGTCCATCACCGCGCTGTGTTCGCAATGGAGGGATCTATTTAATTCTTTCAAACTCCGAATCATTGCAGAACGAACCGGGTTAAGGTGAATATACCGAACAAATTCTTTGATATATGCATCTTCCTGGCACACAAGGCGAAACCCGTTATGCCCCGGCCTCAAAAAAGCGAGTTCTTTCATCTCACCTGTCAGTCGGCCGTTTGAAAGTAAGCGCCATGGACGCTTTGTCCGGACTCAAAGCACCAAAATGATAATGCTCATGAAAACCCTTCTTCGCATCAAGTTCTGCCAAGTGTCTTGCACGAGAAGGCATATTCAAAAACAGAAAAAAGCTCAAGAATGGCTTGATTTGATTTTCGCAGTGATTAATATCTTGTACCGGAAAGATTTGAGACACCGAGTATTGTTTTTTGTTGAGCAACCTTTCCGAATAGTGGGGTAAATATGGGAATCAGTCGGCGTCATAAAGGAGGAATACAATGAAAAAAATATTGGCAATTCTATGTATCTTGTTTTTTGCATCCAGCATCACCGCTCTCGCGAGCAGCGCGAAAAAGGAAATGACCATTGTCGAGACGGCCGTTTCCGCAGGATCATTTAATACTTTGGTCGCCGCTGTAAAGGCAGCGGATCTCGTAGACACCCTGAACGGGGCAGGGCCTTTTACTGTTTTTGCCCCCACCGATGAGGCGTTTGCCAAACTGCCTGCCGGTACGTTGGAGGAGTTGCTGAAGCCTGAGAACAAGGCCAAGCTGCAGGGTATTCTCACCTATCACGTGGTATCGGGACAGGTGATGGCCAAAGACGTGGTCGGTCTGGATTCCGCAAAGACCGTCAACGGTCAGACCCTCTCGATTACCCAGAAGGACGGAGCGGTCATGGTGGACAATGCTAAGGTTGTCAAGACCGACATTGTCTGCAGCAACGGGGTGATTCATGTGATCGATACCGTTGTGCTCCCGAAGTAATGGGTTCGTTGGACGAAATTTAACTTTACACCTTGATGTCGGCTTAATCCCTATCCAAGTCCCCGGGGCCCATTTATTTTGGGCCCTTTCCAAATTTCACTCCCAAAACATGATACAGACCCCTGTCTTCCCAAATCTACAAGTCCGGCATGCCGTCCAACCGCCTGATCGCCTCGATGGCTCTGTGATCGTGGGCTCCTAACGTCGTTAGGAAGTCTCGGAGGGAAACGAGTGCATTGATGGGACGCTGTTTTGTTTGTAACGTGTCGATAAGATTTAGGTATCTCATAACCGGCCGCCAATGGCCTTGCACGATGCTCTTTCGCAAGGCCCCTGGTATTTTTGGATGGGTGTCGCAAAAGGAAAGAAAATCCGAATCGCGAAGGGCTTCCTGACAACGATCCATCAAAATGTCGGGATAAAATTCTGCCATTTTTCGCCGGAACAGATCGATCATTTCGTCCCAATAGGTATCTTGGCCGAATCTAGAGGCGCTGTACATGGTCTGGTGGGCGTCATAGACGTTGTCCGGTACAAGGAAGTTGGAAATGTAGATGGAAATGCCGTGCGATCGCGAATCCGGCGTATGCCTTTCATAAATCACCACATGATCTTTCACCACATCGAGTATTTCTCGGCAAGTTCTCTTCACCTGTCGATCGGTAGCAAGATCTTGCAGCCGGATGAGGAAGTCTTGGAGATCGTAATATTCCAGGTTCAAAAAGCTTTGGTATCTCTGGGACGATGCCATGGCACCGTGCATTGCCGTGAGGATCCGTTTCACATGGCTTTCATCAGCATGCATCATTTGGCGACAAACGACCCGCGCCAGACCATCCAGTCTGCCGGCCAATTTTTCATAATTGTCGCACCTCACCAGGGACAGTCCGCCCGAATAGCGCATTGCTCTGGGTTTACCTTCGAAGTCGGGAATCGCAATCGTATTTTGGTATTGTGCGATGAACGCGTCCACACCTTTTTTTCCCAGTTCGATGGTGGGTATGTCCGGATCTGATCTGAATTCTCGCAGCAAATCTTCGAACCTTATGCCCCTGATCTGGAAAGTACCCGGGGGATCATTCACAATGCGAATGACATCTTCGCTGCCCACCATGTAGGTTGTCACATCTTTGAGAGCATAGCCCACCTCAACCATGTTCGTGAGACAGGAAAAGAAAACCATGAGGTCGAATTTCCTTCTTCCCATGGCTTTCTTTATGCCGTCATGGAATTCCTGATGGGTCATCAACCTGTTGCTGCTCAGGTCCGGAGAAATGGCGAGTGATTTGTGACCGTTGGGTATTTCCAGAGCTCCCGTCTCGATGATACCTTGGCCATGAGCAAACGTACAGAAGACATATCTCTCGGCAGGGAATTCCAGGCAACTTTCGATGAATCTTTCCAGTGTTTGCGGGTGCCCAAGGTCCAGCTCGCCGAGTTCTTCAAGCACCGGCGAATTAATCACGCCGATGTGATCGTCTTTCATGATGTGGAGTAAGCGAGCCGTGTCCCAAATCTTGCCATATCCATGCCGAGAATTTTGACCGCCATCCACCAGTGCGAGGATGTTCAGCTGCTCGGAGGATCCCACGGTTTCCATCATGTCAACAGCATGAAGGACTTCATCGTTCAGATCGTTGTCACCATTCATGTAGCACATCACCGTGCATTTGGATGGAGGCTTTTGCCGGATGATCGGTGATTGAAGCGGAAGAAGCAGTGCGCATATCATGCAGAAAGGGGGAATTAAAAAGAATGCCCCACGCATAAAAAACTGATGTTCAATCTTCTTATAGACTCGTTTCATTTCTGAAGGCGGCTGTTGAGACGGTTGGTATGTTAGTTTATCGGCCGGTTGCACGGTTTCCTTGAGTGTTGGACCACCGGGCAGTCGGTGAAATGCCCCTTTGCGGGAGCGCAAATTGCGGCATGTTTACCTGTCTTTTTGACGCGCAATGTGTGACCAAGTCGTTGACTTTTTTTCGAAAGCATCTAGTATTGAAGTAGAAATGTTTGACGGTGAAATTCGGTTAAAAAATAAAAAAAATTATGGAGGGAAAAAATGGCTGATACAGAGATAGGAACTACGACGTGGCCGGATTTGGCGATGAGTCTTTATGACAAACTCACCGGACGACATGCCGAGATCACCTATGAATTTGAAAATCTGGAAGTTTCAGTACCCAGCGCTGCAAGCGAGGCGGCCGCTTACGCCACATGGAAACTTAACGGGATTGTCAAAATTCGGACAAAAGACTCGAAGTAGGCGAGAAAGCCAATGACAAGACCCCTTTTCGTTCATGCTGATGTCCGGATCACACAGGGTGATGAGGAGATCAGGGTCAGGGGTCAGGATCATCAAATCGAGGTATCTCATTCAAGTATCCGATTTTTATTGAAAACTGTTCGCAGAGTGTCCGCTGTCTCATATCCGCGTGTGCTCACCCTCGATCAGATGCTTCGTGATTTGGGCCTTACGGTTTTTTTGAAAACCAAATACATGCACTTTGCGTTACTGGGTGTCAATGCACGGAAATGGGTGAAGTTGGTGCTTCGGTTCGTCCTGCCAAGCTAAGGAAACTGAAATCTATAGGAGGGCTATATGACTGCAACGATCCAAAAAGAGAGAGCCGAACAGATTATTCAGGATTGGTTCCGCCAATACTGCAAAGATCACGGCAAGCCTGGAATTGTGCTGGAAATTCAAGAAGAGCATGACACGGTAACAAATGCATATAAACTGACGAACCCGGAAAACGGACGGAGCGCACCGATCTTTTGGAGTGCGGTAAGTGATTACGAAGATCAAGGAAGCGTCGGCATTCCTGGGGATATCAAGACAGGGATATGGGACGCCTTCAGCGAACTTTTTTAGTCGTGAGAAGAGGGCGGGTAGAATAATAAAAAAGACAATCGAGCAAACAATATTTGTTTGCACGGGCAATAATCTGCCCTCTTTTTACGGAAAGTCCCATTCCAGGGAGACTCATTTCCAACTCAATGTGTTTAACTTAAGCGATCGGTTCATAGCACCAATAGTATCAATTTAGATTTTTGAAACACTGCGATAGGGGCCTTCTCCTTTGCCGGTACAGCCTGGCGGAGTTCTCCGGCGTCCACGTCATGATGGCCGCCGAGTCGCACAGGGCCGACCGCTATCGACGATCGAAGCCCCATTGGAGATCCCGATGCCGCTTTCATAGCAGTGTCTGAACGAAAACTAGAGATTTTTTCCAAGATCAAGGAAGGCGGAAATTATAACCACAGGAATACATTGAGTATTTCGAGGATTATAATTTGCGTCTGACGCAGAGATTGGGAAAAATAGCAGTTTTCGGTCGGGTACTATCTAAAATGTCGGAAAAGGAGGTTGCAAGCATGTCTTTTCTTGGCAGGTTTCTCGGAGCGACGGTCGGAGCGATAGTCGGAGCGATCGCGTTTTTGATGTTCATCCCCACGGGTTCAAAGGCAGCAGAGGTCAAGGTGGGGACCTGGAAGACCGCCCAAACCATACAACCTTTTTTCTAC
>JAWOGN010000176.1:0-7248 GCA_046496815.1 Desulfatiglandaceae bacterium | reverse complement strand
TTCCGGAACACCCAGCGCGTTGAACTGCCTGATGAGAGCGTCAACCATGGGCGAAGGCCCGCAAAGAAAGATATTTCTCTCCGGTATCCTCCCCCGAACGCGGCCGGCAACATATTGGGCCGAAAAGCGGGCTTGGACCAAACTGAGGTAAAGCTCGTAGTGGTGCCCGCGCTCCTCCATGGCATTAAAGCCGTAAAAGTGACTGAGTAAGACCTCGCGGCGGATATCTTCATCGAAAGCGGCCTGGTCCACCGTGCGGCACACATAGAAGAGGGCCACCCGGGGGCTCTTCCACGTTCTGATAATTTCAGGATGGGTCGACCGCAATCTTTCAGGAATGACTTCGCAATCCAGTCGCTCCTCGGAGTGAAGCGCGACATGCCACATTCCGATAAACGGCGTAATGCCGATACCACCGCCGATGAAGATGCAATCCCGTTTTGCACCGAGGAACTTATCACTGAACCGGCCGTAAGGTCCGCACACGGTCACCGGATCGCCTTTTTCCAGGCCAAGGAGTGTACGGGTGTGGTCTCCCGCCTCTTTGATGCCCAACTTGAAATTACCCTCGAGGTTGTAGCCGCAAGCAATGGAATAGGGGTGCGGCTCAGGGGAAATGGCCGGCTTGTTCACCACGAGATAGACAAACTGGCTGGGCCGGAAATCCATCTGCTTGCCGCGAGGCGAAAAGAGCAATTCCAGGATGTCCCCGATGCGCTCGATATGCGCCACTTCATAAGCGTAACGCGGGCCAAAGAAACGGCACAGGAACCGGATATATATAAAAGCACCTGCTGAAAAGGCCAGCAGCGCATACACCCAAAAGCGAAGAAAAGGGTATTTCGCGACATCGGCATTCACTCAAAAGATGTGGATGATCATGAGAAGCAAGACAAGCCCGAACCATTCATGGGTGTGCTTCCAGATGTGATAGGGCAACGGAATCCAGAGCGTAAAGGCGATCAGGCTTCCCATAACGAGCAACGCGGCCACGCCGAAGTTCTGCCCCACAAGATAGGGATCACCTTTCGGTGCCCGGAACCACATGTCCATGAAAAAGGTGCCCAGCCCGGGAAGCCGATCCGCAGCCAGGCAAAGGGGATGGAGGAGAATGATCCAGAAACTCCAGCGCCCGAGCCGCTTGTGGACCTGATAACCCTTATCCAATCCCCCAAAAAAGTCTTCCAAAAGACGCCATCGCGTCGAAAGCACCGTGCACCAGCACATCAACACCATGGCCGAGAGGGAAGCCGCTTTGGCAGGGTACTTAAAAGGATCCGTGAACCAATCCTGGAAATACCATTTGCTCCCGAGCCACAGGGCCCAGGTAACGGCCACAGTCCATAGAATGATTTGCCAATGCTGTTTGGTCCGAGAAACGGTTAACATTGAGACCTCAAAACCCGATGATTGCCACCGGCATGTAGGACATGCCGCCGGTGCGTAAAAAAAGGGGGCTTCAGGAAGAAAAGTGTGGACACCCCATTCATGAATTTAGCACGGAGATGCCCCGCTTCATTCGACCGAAATGTAGGGGAATCGGCCCGGGGAGTCAAGCGGGCTACCCATTCACATGCTCCCATGGCGTCGCAGCCACGCTTTCTCCAACTCGATCAGCAAAAGCACCGCCACGCCTAACGCCACGCAGAGGGAGAGCTCCAGGGCACTGAGTGGGGTAACCTGGAAGAAGCGGTCCAGGAAAGGGGCGTAAACCGCGATGAGCTGGAGAACGACCGTTAACGCCACCAGCCCCAGCAGCAGGGGGTTGGACAAAAACCCCAGCGACCATAGCGAAGTTCGTCTCGAGCGCGAGGCCAGGGCCTGTCCCATCTGCATGAAAGCCAGTGCCGTGAAAATGACCGTCTGCCACCGTTTGTCCGCCGTTTGGGCGGGATCGTGAAAGAATGCGCCCGAGCCCAAGGCCATGAGGCCGATCACCAGTCCTACCCAGACCACGTGCTGCGCCAGCCCACCGCTGAACAGGCTTTCGTGGGGGGGCCGCGGCGGACATTTCATCGTATTCGGTTCGGCCGGCTCAAGGCCCATACCCAGGCCCAGTAAGCCGTCGGTCAGCAGATTAAGCCACAGGAGCTGCAGAGGCAGCAGTGCGACGTTGATGCCCGTCAGTGGTGCCAGGAGCATCACCAGGACTTTGCCCAGGTTGCCGGCGATCGAAAATTTTACAAATCGCCGGATGTTGTCGTAAATCGCCCGCCCTTCCTTCACGGCCGAGACAATGGTGGCAAAGTTGTCGTCCATCAATACCATTTCCGAAGCCTCTTTGGACACATCGGTCCCGGTAATGCCCATGGCGATGCCGATGTCGGCCTTGCGCAGCGCCGGTGAATCGTTGACGCCGTCGCCGGTCATGGCCACCACCTGCTCCTGGGCCTGCAGTGCTTCGACGATGCGCAGCTTGTGTTCGGGCGTCACGCGTGCATAGACCGAAACCTCGCGCACCACCTCGGCGAGTTCCGATAAGGCCATGCGGCTCAAGTCCTGACCTGTCTTGACGCACAGGTTTTCACTAAGGCCCAAATCGTGCGCGATAAAGCGCGCCGTCAGGGGGTGGTCGCCCGTGATCATAATGGGGCGAATGCCGGCGGCCTTGCAGGTAGCCACAGCCGATTTTACTTCCGGCCGCGGGGGATCGATCATGCCCATCAGCCCGATGAAGACGAGGTCTTTCTCCACCGGCGCCGGCTCGTCTCTAAGACCCAGCGGCAAACCCAGCCGGCCATCCCGCAGCGGTTTACCGATGTCAGGCGGTTTTCGCGATTCCTTTTGCCTTGACCCACAATGGTAATTTCTCTATAGTTCGTCGCCTGTGAGGCGATGCCTTATCGGCCCGGCACATCCCTTCCCCGAGAACACTGACACCCATCCAGACAAGAGCATGAGAAAACCTTGGATTCTTTAACCCAAATTACTTTTGGTGCCGCCTGCGGTGAAGCCGTCCTTGGCCGGAAGGTCGGTCGAAAAGCACTTGCCTGGGGGGCTTTTCTGGGAACCTTGCCCGATTTGGATGTTCTCATCCCTTCCGGCGGCACGGTGGATGCGTTTGTCTACCACCGCGGATTCAGTCATTCCGTTTTTCTGCTGGCCCTTTTGTCTCCCTTTGCGGCCTGGTTTATCACGAAGATCCATCCTCAGACAAGAAAGCATTTGAAACAATGGCTCTTCCTCTGCTTCGTCGTTCTGGAAACCAGCGTGCTCTTAGACTTTTTCACCGTTTATGGTACGCAGATTTTCTGGCCTTTCAATACCACCCCCCAGGCTTGGCCCATTTTTTTTATCATTGACCCTTTTTTTACCCTGCCCATTTTGTCGGGCGTCTTAACGGCCCTGCTGATCAAAAAAAACCGACTCTTGGGACATCGACTGAATACCATCGGGCTCGGTCTGAGTGTCGCCTACTTCATCTGGGCGTTCGGCGCCGGAGAATTTGTAAAGGATCGGGCCACAGAAAAGCTTGCCCGCCGGAATATTTCCTACCACCGGTTCATCTGCTCTCCGGCGCCTTTTACCACCTTTTTGTGGCGGATCGTCGGCCTCGATAACAACGAATACTTTGAGACCTATTTTTCCGTGTTCGATGGGGATGCACCGTTATTCATTCATCACCATCCAAGAAATCTGGAATTAATTCGCGGATTGGAAGGACATCCGCCGGTCGTCAAACTGCGCTCGTTTACCCGGGGGTATTACGCTTTTTCGAGAAAGGGCGATCATATTGTAATGACCGACCTGCGCATGGGCTCGGAGCCCGATTATGTTTTTCGATTTAAGGTGGCCCGGGTGGAAAATTCGCGTGCCGTCCCGATTCGGGATGAAAGGCTCAAAACCGGACTGGATCCGCGAAGCCTGACCTGGGTCTGGAAAAGAATTTGGGCTCCCATGCCCCCGCCGCGCTTAACATCCGAAAAGGCCGCCTCGTGCTCTAAAGGGATTTTTGGGAAGCCCTATCTATTGAACAGTAGGCACGCGATTTTTTTGGCGCAATGTGAATGAATTAGCTTGGATCGGGTCGGCCACCTGGTCCACCGGTTATAATCAAGTAAAAATGGAGCAATGCCGCTTGGGTATTCACACTGAAACAATTGAAAAAGGTAGGCCGAGAATGAAACAAAGAATTGAGACGACATTGGTAGCCCTGCTGGTGTTAGGGATCACGGCTTTACATTACGCTACCCAAATAGGTGCGCTTCATTATCATATTTTCTACCGAGAGCTCTATTTTCTTCCGATCATTTTGGCGGGATTCTGGTTTGGATTGCCGAAAGCTTTGTGGACGTCCTTGAGCATCAGTTTGCTCTATTTTCCCTTCATTGTCATTCACTGGCAAGGCTTCTCGCCAAGTGATTTCGATAAAATCATGGAGGTTGCATTGTACAACATTGATGCTTTTATTCTGGGCTTCCTGCGAGACCGTCATCGAATGGAACATGAGCGTTATGTTAAGGGGGAAAGTCTTGCGGCAATGGGCAGAGCGTTATCAGGAGTCGCTCATGATATGAAAACTCCTCTCATTGCCATTGGTGGCTTTGCGAGAATGGTTCAAAGAAATTTTCAGGAAGACGATCCCAGCCACAAAAAACTCGACATCGTCGTGCAGGAAACGAAACGACTCGAAAATATGGTCAAGGAAATGCTTGATTTTAGTCGACCCTTAATGCTGGATCGATCTGAAGAGGACTTGAACAAGCTCGTGGAAGACAGTCTGGCAGTCGCTGAAAGGACGGCCGAAGACGCCAAAGTAACGGTTGAAAAACATTTAGATCGGAATCTTCCGGAAATTTCAATGGACGCTCTGAGGATGAAGCAGGTGGTGATCAACCTTTTTAACAATGCCGTTCAAGCCTCTCCCGGGGGCCAGACAGTGGTTGTAAAAACTTCACGAATGAACGGGTACGCCGCTATTGAGGTGATCGACTGCGGATGTGGAGTACCGATGGAGCAAAGATCGGAGATTTTTACTCCTTTTTTTTCCACCAAAAAGGGGGGGACGGGGCTAGGGCTTCCCATTGTGAAAAAGATCGTTGAGAGTCATAATGGATTTTTGGAGCTTTTGGACAATCCGGAGGGGGGAGTTACGTTTAGAGTGTTGCTTCCCATAAAGGGCGAAATCTCCGGCTATTTCCGGATTTCTCAACTGTGATCTAAATTGAGCGATTCTAAGAGGAAAATGTCCATCATTGAAGACTGGATGCCGGATCAAGTCCGGCATGACGAAAACCTATTGGGGTTGTCCCTTGATCCGCCGCCGGCCGCTGTGGCGGTAAGCTTCCTGTCGACAGGGAGTTTTGTCATTGTGGGGGAGGGGTAAAGACATGGCTTTTTTTGAAGACGTGGTTGTTACTGAGTCCCTACCAATCAAGACAACGCGAGAGAAATTGTTCACTTACCTGACCGGCATTGTTGACGATAAGAGTTTTAAGACTTTGAATGCAAAGAATGTCAGCTTCCGGTGGCTGAAAGGCCGGCCATGGACGGCAGGGTCGGTAGCGTATACCGAGAAATACCTCCATGGCAAGCTGCATAAATTCGAATTCATCATTGAGACGGACGGCGATCGTTGTCGCTATATCTCAGCCACAGGCCCATCAGCCCGTATGGGTATGCGATTTCGCCCACCGGCAGGAAAGCTCTATCTTCTCAACCTATATCCCCGAAAAACCTTGGCATCGCGATCCAGCCGGATGTTCCTTAGGTCGATCTTCATCCCTTTCATCCATTCATCCACTTCGGCTTGGCTCAGACTGCCCCTGGATGCTTCCCGTGCATACACCTTGGCTCGGTTAAGTTCTTCCCCGGTTACGATTCTCTCCAAAAAGTAATCGAACACCGAGTTGATAAGGCGATGCAGCCGGCGGAACGTAGCTGACTTCTCCCTCAAGGCGGTCTTGTAATACCGGATGCAGCTATAACAGGCCTGCGTTCTTACGAGGTATTCTCCGCTATCAATATGGTGCAAATATACGAGAAAACGCATCCCCAGCCGCAATGGTTCGCGCAGCAGACGGAACCAGGGCGCCCGCTGGTAGGCGATGGTCACTAATTTAATCGTGCAATTATTGCATTTCGCATTCTGGGGTATTCTATTCATCATGGCAATCCAATCCCCCGCACGCGCTTCCGGTTCGTTATCCATTCATTCTTTCTTGGTCCATTCATATAATCCCGGTCCCGATAGCAACCGCCAGGACTAACAGCATGACTCCCACCAGGATTTGAATGGTACGCATGGTGATCTTCTTGAGAAGCCTTGAGCCGATGAACGCGCCTGCAAAAGCGGCCAGGGACCCGGCAATAACAAGCTCAATAACGCCCTGGGTTTTCAAGACTGCAAAGTCCCGTGAAAAAAAGGTGGCGCCGTAGATCAGCAGGCGGGATAGATCCACCACCACGGCGGATACCACCATGGTTCCGATAAACACCTCCTTTTCAAGTCCGGCCCGAATCAGGAACGCGGTCCGCAATGCTCCTTGATGACCGGACAGGCCCCCGAAAAACCCGGATAATGCGCCGCCCAGCGGGATAAACCTCGTATTAAATGCGAGCTTTTCAAATTTGGAATTTAGCTCAATAAAGGCAAATCCCATGATCATTACCGCGATGACCAGCTTCACGACTGTCACAGTACAATCACGACCGGCAAGGGTGTATTGGGTGATGGGTTCAATCGTGGCAAAATAGCTCAAAAGCAGGGCTCCTGTCATGGCCATGATTGCTGCCGGGAGGGCGAATCTTGCCACAATCCCAAGATTGGCCTTTCTGCCCACAAGGCCCAATTTAAAGATGTTATTGGCAAGGTGAACAATGGCCGTTGCAGCAATGGCCACTTCCACCGGGAAAAAGAGGGCAAAGGCCGGCATAAGGAGCGTTCCGAGTCCGAAGCCGGAAAAGAGTGTCAATCCGGAGACCACAAGTGCCATTGTGCATATAATCATGTAGCTCATTGATCCTTGACGACCTCGTCATACAATTCTTCAATCTTTGTTTTCATTTTTCCCAGGAGTGATAACCCCGCAGGGGTAATGCGGTAATATTTGCGTTGTTTGTGGTCCACCGTCCGGGCTTCACAGGTCAAAAAACCGCTCTTTTCCAATTTGCTCAGCGTCGGGTAGAGGGTTCCCGGGCTGACCTCGTAGCCATGACGGGCCAGTTCCTCCATCAAGCCGACGCCGAAAACGGCTTCTTTGTTGGCGTGATACAGAATGTGGAGCTTGATAAATGCCAGTTCGAGAT
>JAWOGN010000153.1:0-3977 GCA_046496815.1 Desulfatiglandaceae bacterium | reverse complement strand
TGTTTTACGATGGCAAGCCCGAGGCCGGTCCCCCCCTGCTGTCGGTTTCTTGAGCGGTCCACGCGGTAGAATCGCTCGAAAAGCCGCGGCAGGTGCTCTTTGGCGATGCCCCGGCCTTGATCCCGAACGCCGACGATGATTTCACCATCCGTTCGGGCGACCTCCACCCAAACCTTGCTCCCCGCTTCACTGTACTTGACGGCATTGTCGAGCAGATTCACTATGGCCTGTTCCAGCAGCGGCGGATCGCTCCTGACCCGTATGTCCCCCTCGCAAGTCAACTCGATTTCCATTTTTTTGGCCGCAGCCTTGAGGTCACAAACCTGAATTGCCGTCTTAAGCACATCTCTCAGATTGCCTTCTAAAAGGGGTATTCCTCCTTTTTCAGCTTCCTGTTCGATCCTGGAAAGGCTGAGAAGATCTTCGATAATCGCCTGTAGACGCTCCACATGCTTTTCGATGATAGCCAAGAACCGCCTCGCATCGTCGGGGTTTCTCATTGCCCCGTTGCGTAGTGTTTCCACAAAGCCTCGAATCGCAGTGATCGGGGTTTTAATTTCATGGGAAACATTGGCCACAAACTCACGCCGAATGTTTTCCAGCTTGTGAATGCGTGTGATGTCGTTCAATACAACAACCGCACCGATTCGGCTTCCCTCTGCATCGCACAAAACGTTGCCGTGTAGGTTAAGAACACGCTCGCCATGGGAGGAAAGCACGATATCCTTTTCAACAGTTTTTCGGCTTGTCAGAGTTTCTCTCAAGAAACGTTGAAGGACCGTGTTTCTGACCACTTCTTGGATACTCCGACCTTGTACTTCGGAAAGATGACACCCGAACATTTCGGCGGCGGCATTGTTTAAGCTGATGATGCGCTCCTCGGTATCCACCGCAATGACGCCTTCCACCATGCTCGAAAACACCGCTTCGATTTCATTTCGTTGCCGCATGATGGTGTCGATGCGTTTCCGCAGCTCGACAGCCATCTGGTTCATTGCATCGGAAAGTGCGGTGATCTCCTCAGAACCGGAAACAGGAGGACGAAACTGAAATTCACCTCGGGTAATGGACTCTGCCCACCTCCTGATATGTTCAATCGGAAGCGTCAGTTGACGTGAAACCAGCAAACTGATTAACGCCGCAAAAACAGCGATAATCAGGCCTCCCATTCCAATCTTGAGCTGAATTCCCCGAATGACGGCGTCGATGTCATCGACCGGTATGGACACACGGATGACCGCAGCGACTTGATCATGCTTCTTGAGGGGGATTCCCGCATACATCATGGCCTTCGAGAGGGTTCGACTGTACCGGGTGGATACGCCGGAGCCTCCTCTCAACGCCTGCATGACCTCCGGCCGGTCCAGATGGCTGTCCATGGTCGAAGGATCTCGCTCGGAGTCTCCGATGACCTTCCCGGAAGGAAGTACAATGGTAACACGGGTCGATGCGCGTTTTCCGACGGTCTTACAAAACGCATCCAGTTCCTTTTCATCGATGGGATCCAGGTGGTCCTGGATTTGACTTTCAAGGAGGTGGGCACGTGCTTTCAGATCACCGGCGGTTTGTTCGAGGAAGAAGTGCCTTAGAGAACGAGACGCATACCAGGTCACCACCACCAGTGCGACAACGGTGATTATCAGGTAGGAAGGATAGAGCTGCCAGAGCAATCGCTTTTTTCTCGCCATGGCTACTCCTTGAATCGGTATCCGACGCCTCGCACGGTTTCGATGTAGGATCCGGCGGCACCCAGTTTTTTCCGTAGTCCGACAATCTGGACATCCACTGATCGATCGGTCACAAAATAATCATCGCCCTTCACGGCATCCACAATCTGGGACCGTGTGAAAACCCAACCGGGTCTCCTTGCCAGATAATTGAGGATGCCGAATTCCGTCAACGTCAAGTGGACGGACTTGCCATTCACCAGCACTTCGTGCCTGCCCGAATGGATGACGATATCCCGTGCTTTAAGGATCGGAGCGTCATCTTGGTATTCCCGCGTCTTTCTTCGTAGAACCGCCCTCACCCTTGCCAGCAGCACCCTTGGGCTGAAAGGTTTGGTGATGTAATCGTCGGCCCCGAGCTCGAGTCCGGTGACGATATCCGCTTCCTCGCCCTTCGCGGTCAACATTACAATCGGGATGTTCTTTGCCTTGGAATCATTCTTAAGGATCTTAGCCACTTCCAAACCATCGATTCCGGGCAACATCAGATCCAACACAATCAGGTCAGGCGCCTGGGATTGCGCCGATTTTATAGCCTTCTCCCCTGATTGCGCACGGATGACGCGATACCCCTCTCGTTCCAGGTTGAAAGTGAGCAATTCCAAGATATCCTCCTCGTCATCCACGACCAGGAGCTTTTCTTTTGCCATCACACAGTCCTCTTACAAACATGCATACGTTTAACATAATCTAAGTATGTTAGCAATTTGTTAGATTCCGATAAGGATTTGGTGGGGAATGGGATTCTCTTGGGGTGATTATCGGTAATTTTTCGGTGCGATCACATATTTTCTGACTTTATATCCAAAAATACGTTCCGTGGTTTTAAGCGCCATGGCTGCCTGACGCATGTTTCCGCGACTGCTTTTTAAGGCGTCGATAAGCAACTCCCTCTCGAATCTTTCCACTGCATCATTCAAGGACTGTGATTGCGTGGTTCCTGTCTCCTCTGCGGTTTGAAGCGTCGGCGGCAGGTGGTAGCTGTGAACCACTTGATCCTCGCACAGAAGGACGGCTCTTTCCATGCAATTCTCGAGTTCTCTCACGTTTCCCGGCCAGTGATACCGTGTCAATGCGTCAATCGCAGGGGTTGAAACTCTCTTTATTTTCTTGCCGTATTCCTTCGAGTACTTTTCAAGAAAATAATCGGTCAGCAGCAGCAGGTCTGCCTCTCTTTCCCGCAATGCGGGCAAATATATGGGGTAAACGTTCAGACGATAAAACAAGTCCTCGCGAAAGGTACCTGCCTCAACGGCTTTGGCCAGGTCTTTATTGCTGGCGGCAATAAGGCGAATGTTGATTTTCATAATTTTTGTCCCGCCGAGCCTTTCAAGCTCCTTTTCTTGGAGGACTCTCAGCAACTTCCCCTGACTCTCCAAAGCGAGGGACCCGATTTCATCCAAGAAAATCGTACCGCCGTTCGCCAATTCAAATTTCCCCGCCTTCTCCCGGTCGGCACCGGTAAACGCCCCTTTCTCATATCCGAACAGCTCCGCTTCCACCAGGTTGGCCGGCAACGCAGCACAGTTGACAGTCACCAGCGGTTTCGTTGAACGAAGGCTATTATAGTGGATGGCATTGGCAGCCAGTTCCTTTCCCGTTCCGCTCTCCCCCAAAAGAAGTACATTGGCGTTGCTCTTGGCCACCTGCGTGATCAAATAGAACACCTCTTGCATCTTCCTGCTGTTGCCGATAATATTTGTAAAGCTGTATTTCTTGTTGAGTTCCTTTCTCAACCTGATGTTTTCCGCTTGAAGCTGATCCTTCTCCCTGTTTATCTTTTCCAGAAGCGTGACCTTTTGGGCGATAAGCATACTGATGATGGTCAAAAGCCTTACGTCTTCATCCAATGGAGAGGTGCCTTTAAAAACACGATCCGCGCTGAGGGCGCCTACCACCCTTGCGCCTTCCTTTATGGGCACACAGATGAATGAGATTCTCGACGTGTCAAATCGTTTCCTGGATCCTGTTTTGTCCAGGAACAGGGGTTCTGCATCGATATGCGGCACCGCCATGGGGCGTCCGGACTCTATCACGCGGCCTGTAACGCCTTCACCCAATCGATACCGGCCCCTCGTTCTTTCCATGCTTGAAATACCGTGCGCAACTTCTACATGGATCTCCGAGGTCTCGGGATTCAGCAGTGTAATGGACCCCCGATTCATACTCAGATGCTCGGATAGAATGTCCAGGACCTTGTAAAGTGATTTCTTGAGGTCCAACGTTGAATGGATCGCCTTGGTAATCTCA
>JAWOGN010000118.1:0-27315 GCA_046496815.1 Desulfatiglandaceae bacterium | reverse complement strand
GTGGCACTCACCGATGACGGCGATGTATGGTGGGAAGACATGACCGATGAGCCTCCCGCGCATCTGATAGACTGGAAAGGGCAGGACTGGACGCCTGACTGCGGACGTCCGGCGGCACATCCCAATGCGCGCTTCACGGCCCCACTGAAACAGTGCCCGACCTTTGATGCGGAATGGGACAACCCGGAGGGCGTGCAAATCCGAGCCCTCATCTTCGGCGGGCGAATGAGCCGGCACGTGCCGCTCGTTTACCAGGCTTTCAACTGGGCGCACGGCGTGTATCTGGCCGCCACCATGGGCTCCGAGGCTACCGCTGCAGCCGAGGCGCAGGCGGCCGTTCGCAGAGATCCCATGGCCATGCTGCCTTTCTGCGGTTACAACATGGCGGACTACTGGAATCACTGGATGAATGTCGGTCGACTTCTTCCAAACCCGCCGCGTATCTTTCGTGTGAACTGGTTCCGGAAGGATGAAACCGGCAGATTTATTTGGCCGGGCTTTGGCGAGAACATGCGTGTGGTCAAATGGATCATCGATCGCGTTAACGGAAGGGGATACGGCGTGGAAAGCCCGATCGGCTACATGCCCCGTTACCAGGACATCCACTGGGAGGGACTGACGTACGATTCCGAAACCTTTTTTAGCCTTATGTCCGTCAATCGCGAACAGGCGGGCGCGGATACGCGCTCTCTCGAGGAGCTTTTTGACCTATTCTACGACCGGCTGCCCAAGGAGTTCGTCCATCTCCGCGAGCTGCAAAAATCGAGACTGTGGCGTTCGCCTCAGAAGTGGGAATTGGCCAGACAGATTTTTTAAATACCTCAAGGATGCCGGCAAGTGGCATCGGCGGAATTATTTTGGCTTGAACTCGTTGAATTCCAGGTGAGATTTGGGCGCCGACAATCCGAGATTTTGATGAAGAAGACGGTCGGCGATGAGGACCAGGAGGAGACACATGTCCAACATAGCTGTAGCACTCAGGGAAGAGATCTCACGACTTGCTCGCAAGGAGATCCGGAGTCAGACAGAGGCGCTGAGGAAAGCATCAACTCAATACCGCAAACACATTGCCGAAATGAGACGTCGGATGTCGGAGCTGGAACAAAAGGTTGCATGGTTTGAGAAACAGATGGGCAAAGATATCCCGCCTCAAGGCAGTGAAGCGGATGCGGAAGGTCTGAGGTTCTCAGCCAAAGGGCTACGATCAAATCGGAAACGTCTGGGGCTGTCCGCAACGGATTATGGGGTGCTCATTGGGGTGACGGGTCAGACCGTCTATAACTGGGAGCGTGAGGTGTCCAGTCCTGGGAAACTGCAACTGGCATCTCTCGCCAAATTACGCCGCATGGGCAAGAAAGAAGCGCGAGGTTACCTGGCGCAGATGGGTCAGGAAGGCCGAAGGGCAGGGGGATCAGTCACGCTTGATGCTGAGTGAAAAAGCATGTCCGGTTCCGGAACCTCTTTCGAGCAGAATCGCCGCCATCCTGTTTTTGGCGATCCTTTTTTTTGTAAATTTCCTGGGTCGTTTCATCTTTGCCCCGTTGATGCTTAGCATCGAGAAGGAGATGGGCTTCAGTCACAGTCAGGCGGGCACCATTTTTCTGATGATTTCCCTGGGTTTTTTTTTAGCTCAACTGGGATCGGGTTTTGTTACCTCGCGACTCAAGCACCGGGGAACCATCTTTGTGTCCGGACTGGGAGTGGGATTGGCTCTGCTCGCTTTTGAGGTAGCCGGTTCCATCGGGATGGTACGGGTCGTCTTGATCACGCTGGGTCTCGCCGCCGGTCTGCACCTGCCGTCGGCGCTTGCGACCATCACGGCGATGGTCAGACGCGAAGACTGGGGAAAGGCCCTGGCCGTTCACCAGACCGCTCCCAGTTTGGGTCTCGTTTTGGCGCCACTGATCTCTGAAGCTTTGTTGCGCTGGTTTTCATGGCGAAACACCGTGAGTATCGTGGGCGGCTTCGCGATAACAAGTGCGGTCTTTTACATTTGGCGAGGTCGCGGCGGCGAGTTCTCGGGCGAAACCCCCAAGCCGAAAATCGTAAAGAGCCTGCTCACCCAGCCCTCGATCTGGGCCATTATCGGCTTATTTGCGCTTGCCATTGGCGGGGGTGTGGGTACGTATGCCATGCTGCCTCTTTATCTTGTGTCTGAAGGCGGCATGGAACGCGGTTGGGCCAATACCCTTTTGGGTTTATCGCGGATTTCAGGTTTGTTCATGACCTTCGCCGCCGGCTGGGCGACGGATCGAATCGGCGAGAAGCAAGCCATATCGGTGGTGTTGTTCGCCGGTGGCCTGGCGACGATCCTACTGGGAATGGGATCAGACATGTGGCTGGTGGTGTTTGTCTTCGTGCAGCCGGCACTGATCGCGTGTTTTTTTCCACCGGGATTCGCCGCCTTATCCAGAGTGGTTTCTCCAAGCATGCGGAGTGTGAGCAGCTCACTGGCCATACCGCTGGCATTCCTGTTCGGGGCAGGCGTGGTTCCGGCCGCGATCGGATACATGGGTCAAACCTACAGCTTCGGCCTGGGGATCTCGATACTCGGCGGATTGATGCTCCTGGGACCGCTGTTGGCCTACCGATTGAATTTTCAGGAGTATAACGAAGAAGGGTGTTGAAGCGAAAAAACTGTGTTAAAAAGCGAAGCCGATAGACTGAAGCGGGTCGTTGTGTGTACACCGCGTGAAGAATATTTCAAAGTTGGAGATTTGGCGGCTCACAATATCAGAGACATTGCGGATCGACAAACAGCACTCGACCAGCATAAACGTCTCAAGGGGTTACTCGGATTATTCGGATCTGATGTAATTGATGTGCCCGAGCTTGTCGACCACCCGAATTCTGTTTTTACCCGAGACACGGCTCTTTGCACGCCTGAAGGTTTTATCGAACTGTTTCCTGGAATTGAGACTCGGCAGGCCGAAGGGGGTTGGATGGCATCACATCTCCACCGGCTTGGCGAAGCGAATGTCGGCAAGATCCATTATCCCGGCACCGTTGATGGTGGCGACCTGCTTCTGTTAGGTCGGGTTGCTTTTGTTGGGTTGACGGGCCGCACAAATGAGGAAGGATGTCGTCAGGTATCGCATTACCTGGAAGCAATGGGATATGAGATTCGGCGAATTTCCCTGCCCAAGACAGTTTTGCACCTGGATAAGGTCATGATGCCCGTTTGTCCCGGAAAACTCCTGGTTTGCACCAATATCGTACCTTCATCTGCATTGCAAGGATTTGACAGTATCGGTATCCATTTCAATGAAAATTCAACGGCCAATATCATATGCTTAGGCGACGGAGAGCTGATCATCGGAAATACAAATCATGAGGCCGTTCGTGTTCTGGACCGAAAAGGGTTCAAGATTCATCTGCTGGATGTTTCAGAATTTGTTAAAGGCGCCGGCGGGCCGAATTGTTTAATCATGCCTGTTGAAAGAGAATCCTTGTCCTAGAAATTAGAACTCCCGTCGGCAATCTCGATCCTTACCGGCAAGCCGAGAATATGGGGAGCGAAGCCACTGTATCTTTAATCAGACCGGGTCCCAAGTTTGTTTCATGCGCGAAATGAAGTGTTCTTTGGGAAATCCGTGGAATTCATTCTTTCGTATGAATTTAGCGCTTTGAAATGGTGGGTGGGGGGCCGTTGGGATCTCTTTTCCCATATTGGGGATTTTCAAAGCGCTAAAGTGATACATTCTTTCTAATTAGGCATGAAAACGACAGAGGAAAGGGTTTGACAGGGTTTTGAGGGGCATGGTATCAAATTATCTTTCTTGATAAAAGAATCCATGGAGGAAAAAGAAGGAGGAAAAAATGAAAAAAACTTTGTTTGTTCTTTTTGTGGTTGTGGCGGCTTTTCTTTTCGTTACCAGTGCCTCGGCGAAGGTGATCATTAAGGTCGCCAATGCAGGCCCGGACACCCCGGAAAACCGTTCTGTGAAGACCTTTGAAATTTTCAAGCACAATGTGCACACGCGGACGAACGGGGAGGTGGAGGTCCAAACCTACCATGCCCGTAAACTGGGCGACGAGCGGGAGATGATGGAAGGCGTGCGCCTGGGAACCATCGAGATGATTTTCGTCTCCTCGGGCCCGATTCCGGGGTTTTTCCCTCCGGTCATGGTGTTCGACATCCCTTACATGTTCAGCAGCGCCCCGGCGGCTTGGGAATTTTTTGAGAGTGACTTCGGCAAGGCATTCTGCGACGCCTTCCTGGAGAAAACCGGTGTGCGTGTCCTGTCCATCACGGAAAACGGATACCGCCATTTTACCAACAACAAGCTGCCCGTTAAAGTGCCCGCCGACATGAAAGGCCTCAAGATCCGGACCATGCAGAACCCCGCTCACATGGCCATGGTCAAGGCACTGGGCGCCGATCCCACGCCGATTCCATTTGGGGAACTTTACATGGCGCTCCAGCAGGGCGTAGTCGACGGCATGGAATGTCCCTCGGTGTTGATTCACGACATGAAATTCTACGAGGTGCAAAACCAGATGATTTTGGACGGGCATCTTTACAACCCACTTTTTACCATGACCAATGAAAAGTGGTTTACCAATAAGCTGACCCCGGATCAGCAAAAAATCATTGCCGAAGAAGCCCTCCTGGTGGGTCATCTGCATGACGGGTTCAGCCAACAGGCCAACATGGAAAGCGAAGACAACCTGCGATCTTACGGCATGAATATTTACAAGCCCACGGCCGAGCAATTGAACCGGTTCCGGGCAATCGCTCAGCCGGCCGGTCTGGAGTTCATCAAAAATAAGGTGGGCGAGGAATGGGTGAGCAAGGCGTTGAAGGCCGCAAAAGAGGCCGAAGCCAAGGTAGGGGATCAGGCCGACACCATCATCCAAGAGCATATCCGGATGGCGAATGATCTTTACAAAAAGGTCAAGAAGTAAAATCCGATTCACCGACAAAACGCTTCAAGGGTCTACATGGCCAGGCCGGTGAAGACGAAGGCGTCGACCGGTTTGGCCGATTGTTGTGATGCATGAAAGCCGTTTCCTACTTTTTCAATTATCTGGCCAGGGCGCAGATCCGGTTTTGCACTTTTTTCATGGTGATCCTCGGTATTACCATGACCCTCACCATTCTACTCCAGATCTTTTTTCGATTCGTGATTTACAGGCCGGTACCCTGGAGTGAAGAGGCGGCGCGGTATTTGATGATTTGGATGGGCATGCTGGGCAGTGTCGTCGCGCTGAGGCGGGGAAGACACATCGGAGTGACATCCTTGGTGGACAGCCTGCCGGAAAAGGTGTCGGGGATAATCGTCTACCTGGTGCGTCTGGTGATGATCGGGTTCATGGCCATCATTGGATGGGAAGGCTTTGGTTTGGCTGTTTTCAACTACCCACAGCTCTCGGCGGCCATGGAAATCACCATGACGATTCCCTACCTGGCCATTCCCGTGGGGGCGGTCATGATGATTGTGGACCTTGTGGCCGAACTGCTTCACGAGCATTTCCCTACGCCGGTCGGCGAACGGACGAAACTGGCCACCGCCGTTCTGGATTCTGGAAGAAATGGTTAAGCCTTGACAAGTCTACTTGCTGCCGTATTTCTGATCACCTTGGCCTTCGGTTTCCCGGTCGCCATTTGTCTAGGATTGACATCCCTGGTCGCTTTGAATTCAAAGGATGTGATGCTGAGCCTTATGGCCCAGCGGATTTTCACCGGAATCGATTCTTTCCCGCTCATGGCCGTCCCTTTTTTTGTGCTTGCCGGTGAACTCATGAATCGAGGGGGCACAACGCGGCGGTTGATCGATTTTGCCAACGCCCTGGTCGGGCGAATCCCCGGCGGTCTGGCCCACACCAACATCGTGGCCTCCATGTTTTTCGGCGGTATCAGCGGGTCCGCCGTGGCCGATGCCGCGGCCATGGGCACCATCCTGGTGCCGGGCATGGTCAGCAAAGGGTTTCAGCCGGGTTTCAGTGCCGCGGTCACGGCGGCTTCTTCAACCATGGGGCCCATCATACCACCCTCCATCTTCATGGTGATCATGGGCGTGACCACGGGGCTTTCCATCGGCGGCCTGTTTGCAGCGGGTATCATTCCGGGTCTGCTGCTCGGATTGACCATGATGGGGCTCAGTTACTTCATGGCCATTCGTTACCGGTACCCCCGAGAGAGTATTCCCCTTACATGGGGATATCTGGGAAAGGAATTCTTCTCGGCAGCGCCTGCGTTGTTTGCACCGGTGATCATTCTCGGGGGGATTTTGGGCGGCGTCTTTACGGCCACCGAAGCGGCGGCCGTGGCGGTGCTCTATGCCTTTATCCTGGGCACGGTGTTTTATCGCGAACTGTCCATGAAGGACATGGTGGATATCTTTGTTCAGAGCGGCACCACCACCGCCGTGCTTTTACTGATCATCGGCATGGCCAACATTTTTGCCTGGGTCCTGACGGCGGAGCAAATCCCCACGCGCATTGCCCAGGCCATGCTGTCGGTTACGTCCAACCCGTATTTGATTCTCTTTTTTGTCAACGTGTTTCTCATTTTTATCGGCATGTTTCTGGAAGGCGGCGCCGCTATCATTATTCTTGCCCCCACCCTTTTGGCTGTGGCCAAGGCGGTGGGAATCGATCCGCTGCATTTCGGACTGGTTATGGTGCTCAACATCGTTGTCGGTTTACTCACGCCGCCATTGGGAGTCTGCCTTTTCGTGGTTGCAGGGGTGACCGGATTGAATCTATCCACGGTGATCCGATCCGTTATGCCCTTTCTGGCGGTGGAGGTTGGTGTATTATTGCTGGTGACGTATCTACCGGGGGTCATTTTATTTATTCCCAGACTGCTGAACTATGTGTGAGGACAGACCATGAAACATAAGATTGCCGGGTGCGTTCGAGAGATCGTGCCTGCCGTGATAAGAGAAATGGGTCTGCGGGCGGCGGCCTACGAAAATGTCATTTCTCTGGGTATCGGCGAACCGGATTTTCATACGCCCGGTGAGATTTGCCGATCCGCCCTCGCCGATGCTTTGGCGGGAGCCACCCACTATACCCCGTCGAGGGGCGACCATGAACTGGTGGACGGCCTGCTCCGGTATATCAAAACATCGAGGGGGATTGAGCTTGAGCCCCAACAGCTGACGGTGACCCACGGGGGCATGGGAGCCCTGATCGCAAGCCTGCGGGCGATTCTGGACCCGGGAGACGCGGTGATTGTACCGGAACCTCATTTTCCATCCTACAAGGCCCAGATCTGTTTTGCAGGGGGCGAGGTGGTCTACGTGCCCACCGTCTTTGAGGATCACTTTGTTCTCCGGGCGGAAAACGTGGCCCGCGCCATCCGCTCCAACACCAAGGCGCTGATCGTAAACTCCCCGAACAACCCGACAGGCAGCATTATTCCGGGAAGCGCCCTGGATGAACTTGCTCGCCTCGCGGTGGAAAAGGACCTTTTGGTAATCTCCGATGAAGTCTATGATCGGCTGAGCTTTGAGGGGCCCCATGAATCCATTTATACGAGGTCCGGGATGACGGAGCGTACGATTGTGGTGAACTCCTTTTCCAAGTCCTTCGCCATGACCGGCTGGCGCATCGGATATTGCTATGGGCCGGCCTGGCTCATCGAGGAAGTGGTGAAGGTGGCCACCTACTTCACCAGTTGCCCCAGCAATGTGGGGCAGCGGGCGGCGCTTGCCGCCCTGCAGGCCGATCCGGAGCCGTTTGAGGCCATGGCCGTGGAATTCAAGCGGCGGTGCGATCTGGCCTACAACCGCCTCAGCGCCATGCCCGGTGTCACGGTTCATCCCACAGGCGGGTCTTTCTACATCTTCCCGAATGTTTCGAAACTAACCGACGATACGGAGGCCTTTGCTCTGGATTTACTCGACAAGGAACAGGTCGTGGTTATTCCCGGAGGAGCGTTCGGTCCGTCCGGAAAAGACTGCGTGCGTCTGTCCTGCACGGTGGATGAAGCACGGCTCAACGAAGCCATGGATCGGATGGATCGTTACATCCGTGCACATCCAAAGAAGGATTAGAACCATGGACGAAAAGACCCGACAAGCGCTTGTCGATATCGTGGGGGCAGACAATTTTACCGAAAAAACCATCGATCTGGTTTCTTACTCTTATGACGCCTCCCTTTACGACCATCGCCCGGATGCCGCCATCTGGGCATCCAGCACAGAGGAGATCTCGCGTATTGTTGCCATCGCGAACGAAAACAGGATTCCTGTGACCGCACGCGGCGCAGGGACGGGACTGGGCGGACTTGCGGTGGCGGCCAAAGGGGGGATTGTCCTTGACGTCAGCCGGATGAACCGGATTCTTGAGATCAACATCCCGGATCGGCTCGTGGTGGTCCAGCCGGGTGTGGTCTACGCGGATCTTCAGGCAGCCCTGGCGCCCTGCGGATTTTTCTTCCCGCCGGACCCGGCCAGCGGGGTCGTCTGCACACTGGGAGGAAACGTGGGCACCAATGCGGGCGGGTTGAGAGGAGCCAAATACGGTACCACCCGAGACTATGTGATGGGCCTTGAAGTGGTGCTCGCCGACGGCGAGGTCATGCGCGTGGGCTCAAGAACCATGAAAACCTCTTCCGGTTATGATCTCTGCAAGCTGTTCGTGGGATCGGAAGGAACCTTGGGGGTGATCACCGAGATCACCCTGAAGGTGAAGCCCAAACCGGCCAAGACGGCCACGGCCCTCGCCACCTTCAGATCCACCGAGGACGCCGGAGAGACGGTGACCCGGATCATGCAATCCGAAGTGACCCCCAGTGTTCTGGAACTACTGGATAAAACCGTCATCTCCCTGCTTCGAAGCTATGCAGATATAGAACTGCCGGAGGTGGAAGCCGTCCTCCTCGTGGAAACCGACGGCATGATAGAATCCGATGTCCAATATCAGCTCGAAAAGTTGATAGAGATGTTTCGGGAATGTCACGCCCTGGAGGTAGAAACGGCCGTGAACTTGGCGGAGGCTGAACGCTTGTGGAAGGCCAGGAAAGGGATCGGCGGTATGATCGGGGTCCTTCCGTTTGATTGCTTGCCGGAAGACGTCACCGTGCCCATGAGCCAAATTGCCGCGTTTCTTAAGCGCTCACAGGACCTGGCGCGAAAACACGACCTCAGGCTTTTCAATTTCGGTCACGTGGGGGACGGCAATTTTCACACGAACATCCTGTATGACCACTCCGACCCGGACCAGATGGCCCGTCTGGAACCGCTGCTCTACGAGATACACAAATTGGCCTGCGACCTGGGCGGCACCCTGAGCGGGGAGCACGGCATCGGCATGACCAAGGCCGCCTACATGCCTCTGGAACACGATCCTGTGGCCCTGAAGGTCATGCGGTTGCTGAAGCGTTCTCTCGACCCCAACAACATTCTCAACCCGGGTAAGATGTTTCTCGACGCGGAGCCCCGGTCGGATCTAAAAATCCGGCTATCCTCATAAAGCGGGCACCCTTCTGTTTCGGCCTTTTCGTCTAAATTCCTCTCGGCATAATTCGCTTTTGTACCGGTCAAGTCAAACAGTTAACGGCTTTCCCATAAATTTGTTCTTAACGGATTGAGTATTTCACCCCGTGTGCTGATGGTCACTTCTTCCGACGGAATCTTTTTTCCGGCCGCAGCCATTGCTTTCCTCACGATCATGGAGAGACCCGAACAGCAGGGCACTTCCATGCTGAGTACGGTAACGCTTTGAATGTTCGCAGCCCTGAAGATGTCAACAAACTTCTGGATATAGGCCTCCACATCATCAAATTTCGGACATCCCATCAGGACGGCCTTCTCCGGTATGAAATCCGAATGGAGCCCGGGAAAAGCGACCGGCACACAATCCGAAACTACCAGAAGATCGGCGCCTTTTAAAAATGGAGCCGTCGGAGGCACCAAATTTATCTGCACCGGCCAGTGTGTCAGGCCCGAAACGGCGGCGTTGCTTGCCTCCTTGCCTTTCGGTTCCTGAAAAGCGGATGCGGAGATGAACGTCTGAACTCCGGCGGATGGGCAGCACGCAACAGGCAGATCCTTGGCCGGGTTTTCGGCATGTTGCTTTTCTTTGAGGTATGTCTCTACCGCCGCTTCGTCAAAGTCATCCGCTTCCCGTTCTACGATCTTCAAAGCGCCGGTTGGGCATTCACCCAAGCAGGCTCCCAGACCGTCACAGTACATTTCCGCCACAACATATGCCTTGCCGTCTCGGACTTCAATTGCGCCTTCGGCACATGAGGGCACGCACAGTCCGCAGCCATCGCAACGTTCATCATCGATGTGAATGATCTTCCTTTTAACCTTCATGTTATTCTCCTCGTTTTGATTTCATGGCGCGACCGATCCGTTGTGTGGAGACCCGCTTTCAGATTCCCGCCCGCACACGAATATCACCCGAATTCCGGCTTTTGCAGGAATGACCGGAACATGGATGTCACCCCGGGTTTTGCCGGGATGACGAAGACGCTTTTATCGTACCGGGTTTCGCTGCAAAACGGGGCCCTTGTATTGTCATTGGGGTAAGCCCTCGATTTTCCCCAAGATTGCCTCCAGATCGGCTTCAGGGGTGCTGATGGGCATGATATTGAAATTCTTTACCAGCACGTCCAGCACATTGGGCGTGATAAACGCAGGGAGGCTGGGTCCCAGTCGGATGTCCTTGATGCCCAGGTACAACAGTGTCAATAGAATTGCGACCGCCTTTTGCTCGTACCAGGAGAGAATCATGGAAAGCGGCAGTTCATTCATGTCGATATCAAAGGCTTTGGATAGGGCGACCGCAATCTGGACAGCCGAGTAGGCATCATTGCACTGGCCGATATCCAAAAGACGGGGAATGCCGCCGATATCTCCTAAATCTTTGTCGAAGAACCGAAACTTCCCGCAGGCGAGGGTCAAAACGACGCCGTCTTTGGGAACTTTTTCTACGAACTCCGTATAATAGTTGCGTCCCGGCTTGGCGCCGTCACATCCGGCGACCAGAAAGAAATGCTTGATGGCGCCGGACTTAACAGCCTCGATCACCTTGTCTGCGACCCCCATGACCGCATGGTGGCCGAATCCGCACATCACGGATTTGCCATTCGTATCTTCCGAAAATCCGGGCAGTTCCAAGGCCCTGTTGATGACCGGAGCAAAGTCTTTATCCACGATGTGCGTGACCCCGGGCCAGCCCACCAACCCTGTTGTGAAGATGTTTTCATTATAGGACTCTTTGGGTTTTTGAATGCAATTGGTAGTCATCAGAATCGCCCCGGGAAACGCGGCGAATTCCTTTGCTTGGTTTTGCCAGGCAGTGCCATAGTGCCCGTAAAAGTGGGAATACTTCTTCAGCTCCGGATACCCATGGCACGGGAGCATCTCGCCGTGGGTGTACACAGTGATTCCCTTTCCTTCCGTCTGCTTCAGGACTTCTTCGAGATCCTTGAGGTCGTGGCCTGAAACCAGGATGGCTTTTCCCTTTCTGGCACCCAACGGGACCTGGGTGGGCACCGGGTGGCCGTAGGTTCCCGTATTGGCTGCATCCAATAACTCCATGGCTCTGAGGTTGATCTCCCCACACTTGAGCGCCAGTCCGACCCAGTCATCCAAAGTGAGATCCTTATTCCGAGTCGCAGCCAAGCCCTCGTGGATAAAGGCGTAAACCTTGTCATCTTCTTGACCCAGGATCTGGGCATGGTCCGCATACGCGGCGACGCCTTTGATGCCATAGACGGTGGTGTGTTGCAGCGACTGGATGTCCGGATCAATGGTCGGGTCCGAATGAACGCCCACGGCCTCGCCTTGCGTCACCAGCCCTTCCAAAGTTGTTTCCGGTTCAAAGGTAGCAGGGCCGGTCGGAAAGTCCACCTTCCCACCCGCTGCCTTCACTTTATCTTTGAGGCTTTTTCTGAGCGCTACGCTTCGGTGGATTAAGGACACGAAGCGCTCCGGGTCAAAGTCTACATTTGTGAGGGTCGAAAACGTGGCTTCACAGGTGAAGACATTGATTTCATGGTCATTTACGCCGACTTTTCGGCCCTCTACCGCCAATTGAGATAAGCCTACCAACGAATAAAGCAACAAATCCTGAAGTGCAGCCACCTCCGGTTGTTTGCCACACACGCCGATTTTTGTGCACCCTTCGCCTTTCGCCGTTTGCTCACATTGGTAACAAAACATAGGTATCCTCCTTCGTGTATAGGTTTTAAGTCATGGTTCAAAAGAAAAAGTCACGTAACTTTCACCAGGTTTATACGGAAGCATCTCAGCCCGTTCATTGACTTAAGTCAACTACCGCGAAAAAAGCGTCGCCCTCGCATTTTTTTCCGGGAATGCTCGGCTTCCAAAGCCTTTAAACGCGATCCATCCTCTCTATTATCGGGCCGTCTCCAGAGCCTTCGGCTTCCTTCGCGGCTATGGAGCCAAGAGCTTCTTTGACAGATCGCGACCGCTTTCCGTCAAAAAGGAATTTTCCGGCATGTCGGCCCGTATTTCACCATTTCCCTTGTTTTGTTTCTTCTTTTCTTCGATTGTGGCGATCAAATCCGCATCGGAGAGAATCCGGGAGTTGAGGCTCTCTTCACCGGTCCGATGATGGTGATGCGCGATGATCTCACAGACCTCCTCGATCAACGTTTTCCCGGCTCCCAGTTTGGTCAATATGTCTCTTGCCCCGACCGGCCCGCCTTCCATTTGGGTTGCAGCCGAGACCTGCGAATCATTTCGTTGGGTCCGGTCAATGTCGATGTCGAGCAAATAGGCCGCCGTCAAGATGACCGCGAGGTTTCCCTGCTCCGCTTTCCCGATCTGTTCGGCATATCTGGCCACACGCGTCGCATGACCGATTCGTCTGAAGTCCTGTTTAAAGCAGCGCTTCATCTCGATGGCCACCCGATCCTTGAGAAGATTCTCCTTTTGAGCGATGAGTTCGGGCGGGAGGTTTCCAATACACTGCTCCGCATATTTGCAATAGGAGGCACAGCCGAAATCCAATTCAGGATTCAGAAAACGGTGTCCACATTTCTTGCAGATGCGCGTGGTTTCGTCCTTAAAAAACTCGACTTCATTGCCGCACTTGGGGCATTTGGCTTCAAATATCGCTCCCGGCTTCCAATATCGGCTGTCTTGTCCCGGGCATTTCATGAGGTGCCTCCCAACTTTTTAACCTTTAGATTCATATATATTTTCTACATCCGTCTTCAACTGTGTTACACGATTGCTACCAATTTTAAGTTTTAATTTGAATTAAAACACATAAACTTGGAATCGTCCTTGACTTAAGTCAAACATGTGTTGCCTACTGACTGACTTAGAAAAGCCGGTTTCGCCCACCGGGTGAAACCGTATGTTTGCAGGTATCGGCTATTTTGTCACTGAGGATGATCCGTCAGCTTGTTTCAATCCTGAGCCCTAAACGCTGAACCGCTACGATCGAAGCGGCACCGTCAATGATGCGGGTCATGGGGTCCCCGGGAATTTGAGATCATCATATTTCCACATTCGTGAGGTTGCTTTTGAAATCGGATTGGTGGTTGATCGGAATTTGCTCTGCAAGGGCGTTGACCCAGACCGTGGCCATGACTTATGCGGCGGCCCTGCCGGTGCTTCGGCAGGAGTGGGGGATGTCGGCCGCTGCGGCGGGAGGGATTGCAGGCGGATACCAGATAGGCTATGCCTTGTCGCTGTTTGCATTATCGAGCTTGACGGACTTCGTCGGCGCCAAGCGGGTCTATCTGGGTTCCATGACTGTAAGCGCATTTTTTTCCCTGGGGTTTGCACTGTTCGCTCGAGACTATCTTTCTGCTTTGATTCTTTACACGCTCGTCGGCATATCCTTGGGCGGCACCTATACGACCGGCCTTATCATTCTCGCCGATCAATATCCGGTGGAGCGCCGAGGAATGGCATCGGGATGTTTTATCGCAAGCACCTCCATCAGCTATGTACTCTCCCTGGTGTTGAGTGGAATCAGCCTCCCGTACGGCGGATATAAGCTTTCATTTCTCGTTACATGCCTGGGACCGCTTGTCGGCTCGGTTCTATCATGGGTCACCCTTGCACAGACGAAAGTCTCTTTCGTGAGACGTCAAATTGAACAGAGTTTCAGGAAAGAAGTGCTCACAAACAAACCTGCGCGATTGCTGATCGGCGGCTATACGTGTCATACCTGGGAACTTTTGGGCATGTGGGCCTGGGCCCCCGCCTTCCTCGCGAGCTGTGCGGCCGCAGGAGGAGCGCCGACGCTAAGCGCCGCGGGACTGGGAGCGCATTTCACGGCAGCACTTCACATGGCGGGCCTTATTGCATCACTCGTGATGGGGTCGCTTTCGGACCGGCTTGGTCGCGCTCGTGTAATCATGACTGCTTCCGCCATCAGCACCATCTGCTCTTTTGTGTTCGGGTGGTCGATCGGGTGGTCCCTGCCCCTGGTTATCGGAATTGCCCTTCTCTATGGTTTTTCCGCTTTGGGGGACTCGCCGGTTCTATCGGCAGCTTTAACCGAAGTCATCACTCCCTCCTACTTGGGAGCGGCATTTGGGCTGAGATCTCTGTTGGGATTTGGAGCAGGTGCAATATCCCCGCTGGTCTTCGGGGCCATCCTGGATTGGACAAACCCCCTCAAAACGCCAGGCACATATGACATGACCTGGGGTTGGGCATTCAGCATTTTTGGCCTGGCCGGGTTTGGTGCCGTGTGGGCTGCCTACAGATTACATCAACTTGAAAAAGTTTCGGGGAGCCTTAGTGAAGCCGGCGAATTTTAGGGGATGAATCGCGTGTAGCCCATGCTGCGTTTCTAAGGCGACCCCGGATGTCACGAATCACAAAAAAAAGGCAATGCCGAAAGGCACTCCCTCTGATTTGCGGACCTTCCGTCAGTTGATCAGCGAAAGGCACCTCTACGCTCTTTACCGGCCTGCCTGAACGTAATGCCGCTTCTGCGATCGAGCCCGTTTCTCCGTTCGAATCCGCGCCTTCGGTCCGGACCGGTCCGGCTTTTCGGAATGGAGCTTGAAGCATCGAATCGCCTCCTTTCAATGCCCGAACGCCTGCCGCCGTTGTCACTAATTTCAAAGGGTAAGTTGAGGTTGCTTGCTTTGGCCCCCGAGGCGGCCGCTGAACCGCTGTCATGGGGCCGCCTGTCAGGAAAAGGCTTCCCCGGCGGACTGGAAAACTCCAGTTGTCTTATGAAAAACCGATCCCACTTGTCTGCGCGAAAGATCATGTAAAGCGCTACAAGAACGAATAAGAAAGCAACTGAAATTCCGGTCGCAATAATCAACAGCATTGTCCTGCCTTTTGTCTCCTTTCAGTGGGAAGCCAAATTCGAATTGATTCAAGTGTACAAAATTTAGTCCTGAGGGTCGGGTCAGGGTCCAGGGACTGTGCGTTTATCAGGGAGGATGAAGGCCTCTCTGCAGGCACTCGCTCGGAAGGAAAAATGGGAGGTTTCCTCATATGGAAATAATTTTGTCCCCGGTTTGTTTGGTTTTTTTCTGTCGGTTTTCCCGCCGACGCAGCCGCCGGCATCCCAATAACGAAAACAAATGAAGTTGCGTATGGTGACCCGCGCCGTCTCGGCACACAGACCGGTATATCTTGGCCTTCGAACCCCAGTTTGCGAAAACAAAGTTTCGTAAAATAAAGCGTTTTCAGAGTCAATCGGTCGCTTTAAGGGGTTGCGCTCTCAGATGCCCTTGCGCACGGCGTATAGCCGGATTACGGCAGATCGTCTTATTCCCGACACGGAAAGCAAAATGCTTACCAAACTTTTTTAAGATGTTTCGGGCAATTCAAGGCCAGACCGTAACTATTTGTAATTAGATCAGAAATATCCCTGCAAAACAGGAATACGACACGTTCGGACCTGTCCGATTGACTCCGGGTTGCTTCTTCATATGTGAACGTATCGTAACCGGCTGTGCAAAATCCGGGAGCCGATGTGTTGGAACCGCAGTGGTGTGATTTTCTGTATTCCTGTTGTTGGAAAGTCACGGAACGAGGGGGTGGCTTCGATATTCAATCATTTCTTCCGGTCAACGCATTCCTCTGCCGTGCTATGCCTCAAAGAGAGCTTTTCTGATTTGCTCGGTGATACCCACAGAGGCATCCTTTTCTCCCAATTTTCCCACTTTTATAGCCACCTCTGTTTCCTCAAGCGATTGGTAGGCAATGGAAATCTTCACGGGTGTCATATCCGAACCCCAAGCAAGGATTTTGCCTTTGGTAAGACTATGCTCGTTTGTTTCGACATATAACTCCATTTTCTTGAGAGCGATGAGCGTTCCGTCCCACGTGTCCATAAAATTGGCTTGAAAAATAACCGTCATTTTACCCAGAGAATAATTATAACCTGAAATACCGGCCGCGGTGCCCCCATCAAGGCGAACCACTGGTGCACATCCCACAAAGAACAAACACATACCCATCGATATCAAGCCTTTTATTATGTCTTTCCTTAATGGTCGGGAAAACTGTTTCGTATCCATAACCTAACCTCCCTAGAAATCGGTATCCGAATGAAAGAATGCTTGCGTTTGATAATGCATTCTCGCAGACCGATGATGCTTTGCAATACAGATGCCATCTTTTGAGAGTCGTTTCGGGATTGTCAATCTCGTCGGAGCGTTTGGTTTGCCGCTCAAAGCCGCCCGAACAGGGAGATATTGCCGGCTTTTCCAACTTCAATGGCTTGGTGAATTTCGTTTTATAAAGTACGTGGAATTTAGTCCAAAAAAAACCATCACAAAATGAACCGAAGAATCCATTTTGAGCCATTTGAACGAACGTGTGTCGTCTTATCGCATTGGGTTGCTGTGTTTCGTGAATTTCGAGCATACCTAACGGAAGTCAATTCAAGCGTTTATTGTTCGCCGAGGCTTTTCAGCCTGCAGAATGGAACGTCCCATGGAATGCGGAAGGGGGCATGGGGTAATATAAGCAAATCGATAACGCCGGCTGTTGAAAATCAACCCGCTTGCAAATGATCCGCTGGGATCCGCTTACACGACCCGTCAAAATCCTGACACAAAATGATGGGAACCGCCGCCGCCCATCCGAAGAAACCTTCCGGACGCAGGAAAAGGCTTGTGATCATGTGGTTTGAACGGAAAAGTGCTTGGATCGGCAGTCTGGCATGCTAATTGCTGCCTTTGGTTCCCAACGCAATATGAACTTGGTCCTTGCAGCATTTTTTTCGCACTGTGTTCCTCCGACTCCAGGACCTCGACAATGACAGCTCGGTTCGGTAAAAAGCCGGATCACGCGCATCATCAAGCTCGCCTCTTAGAAGGTTTCGACCCTATGCGGTCTGCCGGGACCCGAAAACGGGAGGTGAAGCCATGTCCTACCAGCAAGAAATCCAATCACTGATCGAAAAGTACACGCAAGACATCGCATACCAGGAGCTGCACTGGGAAGGCACAATGGCCGACTACCTTGAGATTGTCAGTCGGCGGCCTGAAATATTGCGCAATGCCTTTCAACGTATCTATGACATGATAATTTCCTGCGGGACGGAACCCTACATCGAGAACAAGGAAAAGCTGATACGGTACAGGTTTTTTTCGGATCCCGGGAATGATGGTGAAGATGCCGTTTACGGCCTCGAAGGGCCGCTGATGCATCAGGTCAATATCTTCAAGTCGGCCTCGCGTCACTATGGGACGGAACGTCGCGTGCTGCTTCTCCACGGTCCTGTGGGGTCGGCAAAAAGCACGATCGTTCGCCTGCTTAAGAAGGGACTCGAGGCCTATTCAAAGACCAATGAAGGCGCACTTTACACATTTGCCTGGCGTCTCAGCGATGCGGACGGCAACGAGGTCATCGAGTCATGCCCGATGCACGAAGAGCCGCTCCATTTAATTCCCAAAGAGATACGCACCCCCTTGATTGAAGACATAAACGCCAAGTTGAACGGTCACTTGAAGATTTTTGTGGATGGCGACCTCTGTCCTTTCTGCCGCCTCACTTTTCGAAGCTTGATGCAAGCGTATTCGGGAGACTTGAAAAGAGTCCTTGACCATGTGGTGGTTCGTCGACTCATTCTTTCAGAGCAAGACCGCCTAGGGATCGGGACCTTCCAGCCCAAAGATGAAAAGAACCAGGATTCAACCGAACTGACAGGCGATATCAACTACCGCAAGATCGCCACCTATGGCTCGGATTCAGACCCCCGTGCGTTTAATTTCGATGGTGAATTCAACGTGGCCAACCGAGGGTTGATTGAGTTTGTTGAAGTCCTCAAGCTGGATGTTGCATTTCTTTACGATTTGCTTGGTGCTTCGCAGGAGCACGTGATCAAGCCCAAGAAATTTCCCCAGACCGATATCGACGAAGTGATCATCGGCCACACCAACGAGCCGGAATACAAGAAGCTCCAAAACAATGAATTCATGGAGGCGCTGCGCGATCGTACCGTCAAAATCGACATTCCCTATATCACCCGTCTTTCCGACGAACTCAAAATATACGAAAAGGATTATCGGCCGGAAAAGATCCAAGGAAAGCACATCGCCCCTCACACGCTGGAGATGGCGGCCATGTGGGCCATACTCACCCGATTGGAAGACCCGAAAAAAGCAAACCTGACGCTCCTCCAGAAACTCAAGCTCTATAATGGAAAAACCCTCCCCGGGTTTACCGAGGAGAACATCAAGGAACTCAAGGATGATGCGGAGCGGGAAGGCATGGATGGAATATCGCCCCGATACATTCAGGACAAGATTTCCAATGCGCTGGTTTCCGAAGAGGCCGACGGTTGTGTGAATCCCTTCATGGTCTTGAATACACTCGAAGCGGGGTTGGCCAACCACAGCCTCATTACCTCCGAAGACCGGAAAAAGCGGTTTAAAGAATTGTTGACCGTGGTCAAGGATGAATACGCCGAGGTGACGAAGAACGAAGTGCAGCGGGCCATCTGTGCCGACGAAGAGGCGATCAAGCGGCTTTGCGGAAACTATATCGACAATATCAAGGCGTATACACAGAAAGAAAAGGTCAAAAACAAATACACGGGCGAATACGAAGAGCCGAACGCGCAGCTCATGCGATCCATCGAGGAAAAAATTGAGATTCCGGAAAGTCGTAAGGACGATTTTCGAAGAGAGATCATGAACTATATCGGTGCCCTGGCCGTAGAAGGAAGGATTTTTGATTATTCGACCAATGAACGGCTGAATCGGGCACTGGAGCTCAAGCTCTTCGAGGATCAGAAGGACACCATCAAGCTCACCAGTCTGGTCTCAAAAGTCGTCGATACGGACACCCAGGAAAAGATCGACGTGGTGAAGCACCGCCTGATAAAAAAGTATGGCTATTGTGAGGTGTGCGCCACCGATGTTCTCAACTTTGTGGCATCTATCTTTGCCAGAGGTGACCTGAAGGAGGGGGATTCGAAAGCCTAGAGAAAGTTCTATGTACATGGCCAAACGAATTGAAAGTGATCGGGCGAGATTCAAGAAAATTGTCCGAGGAGCCGTCCGCTCCGGCATCAGAAAATACCTTTCAAGAGGCGAACTCATCGGACGGAAAGGCAAGGATCTCGTCTCTATTCCGCTGCCTGAGTTGGAAATTCCTCGGTTCCGTTTCGGCAAGGCTGATCAGGGTGTAGGGCGAGGAGCGGGCAACCCGGGAGACCCGGTGGCCTACGACCCCGACACTCAGGGCGAGGGAGGGGCCGGATCGGAACCGGGCGAGCACATCCTTGAGGTCGAGATGACCATCGAGGAACTGGCGGAAATCATGGCGGAGGAACTCGAACTGCCCGATATTGAACCTCGGGGCAAAAAGAATATCAGTTCGGAAAAGGATAAATATGTCGGGATTGCCAAGACGGGACCCGAATCGTTGCGTCATTTCAAGCGAACGTTTCGGCAGGCGCTTCGGAGACAGGTCATATCCGGGACGTACGATCCCTCAGAACCCAGAGTTTGGCCGGTAAAGGAAGACAAGCGTTACCGTTCGTGGAAGACGACCTTTGAACCGGAGTCCAACGCCGTGGTCATCTATATGATGGACGTGTCCGGTTCCATGGGAGACGCCCAGAAGGAAATGGTCCGACTCACTTCCTTCTGGATCGATACGTGGCTCGCCGCGCAATACTCAGGCGTGGAGCGTCGTTTCATCATTCATGATGCGGCCGCCAGGGAGGTGGACCAAGAGACTTTTTTTCATACCCGAGAAAGCGGGGGCACCCGCATCTCCTCGGCCTACGAAATCTGTATCGGGCTGATTCAGGAGACATTTTCACCCGAGGAATACAATATCTACCCGTTTCACTTCACCGATGGGGACAATTTCAGCGACGATGATGAGAAGGCGCTGGAGCGCTTGGAGCACATCGTGCCTGCGGTCAATGTTTTCTGCTATGGTCAAGTAGAGGGGGCCTATGGCTCGGGTCATTTCCTCAAGCTCCTTCGAGAGAAAATCAACGCAGAAAAAAAGGAGAAAGTGCTCTCCGCGGAAATCAAGAACAAGGAATCGATTTACGATGCGCTGAAGGTCTTTCTCGGCACAGGTCGATAGGAGACGATGATACGAGCATGTTAAAAAAATCCGCCGCTTATCGGTTTCCAACCGAACTCAAAGAGATGAAATATGAAATCCAGGATCATGCGGCGTCACTGGGTTTGAACTTCTTTCCGACCATTTTTGAGGTGCTCGACTATCGGGAACTCAATGAGGTGGCGGCCTATGGCGGTTACCCTTACCGGTATCCCCACTGGCGATTCGGCATGGAATACGACAGACTTTCAAAAAGTCATGCATACGGGTTATCCAAAATCTACGAGATGGTCATTAACAACGACCCGTGTTATGCGTATTTGCTGAAGTGCAACAATCCGGTCGATCAGAAACTGGTCATGGCACATGTTTATGGCCATTGTGATTTTTTTAAGAACAATCTTTTCTTCGCCCACACGAACCGGAAAATGGTCGATGAGATGGCAAACCATGCGACACGAATTCAGCGCTATGTGGATCGTTATGGCGCAGAGCGGGTGGAAACATTCATTGATTGCTGCTTATCTCTCGAAAACCTGATAGACCTCCACGGGTCCTTTATCAAACGTCGGGGAAAGGAAGGGTCTGATGAGAGTCGGTCGTCCAATGGGAGTGAGCGCTGCGGTTCGGAGAGCGACCCGTGTCAATGCAAGCGCCCTTTGAGCGGCCCGCCAACCTGTTCGGGGCAGGAGTGTGAATCAGGATCCACCGAATGTCGCGGAAAGCGAGGGGAGGGGGTTGATTCCTCTCTCGATGATGAGGATGAACCCATTTCGCCGCGTCGACTCCGAAGCAAGGGGTACATGGAGCCCTATATCAATCCACCCGAGTTTATTCAAGAAAGGACCGAGGAGATAAAGGCCAAACGAAGAGAGAAGAAACACTTTCCGGAGGCGGCCGAAGCCGATGTGCTCCTCTTTCTTCTGGAGAACGCCCCCCTCAAGAACTGGCAACGAGATATACTGTCTATCATCCGGGAAGAGGCCTACTACTTCCTTCCTCAGGGGCAGACAAAAATCATGAATGAGGGATGGGCCACTTACTGGCACTCGCGCATTATGACTGAGAAAGTCCTCAAAGACAGCGAGGTCATCGATTATGCGGATCATCATTCAGGAACCGTGGGTGGCTCCAGGCTCCAACTCAACCCTTACAAGCTCGGCTTAGAACTTTTTCGTGACATCGAGGACCGTTGGAACAAAGGCCGCTTTGGAAAAGACTATGAATCATGTGAGGATCTCGCAACACGGGGAAATTGGGACTTGGAATTGGGGCGGGGTAGAGAAAAAATCTTTGAAGTGCGACGTCTTTATAATGACCTGACGTTCATCGATACCTTCTTTACCGACGATTTTTGCAGACGACAAAAACTGTTCGTCTATGCAAAAAACGATAAGAGCCCGGCTTGGCGTATCAAGACACGCGAGTTCGGTAAGGTCAAGGAAATGATTTTGAATAGTCTCACCAACCTGGGTCGACCCCTAATCAGGATTGTTGACGGCAATTTCGAAAATCGAGGAGAACTTCTCCTGGATCATGCGCATGAGGAGCAGGATTTGAAGTGGGACTTTGCCGGGGAGACCCTGGTCAATCTCCAGCGGCTGTGGAAGCGACCTGTCCACGTGGATTCCATAAAAGCGGGAAAAAGGATCCGGTTAAGCTTTGATGGAAGGGAACACAAAAGCAGGGAATTGATCTAACGCGCGTCGTCAGGTGAGGTTTTTCTTTCAACGTATCAATTTGTCAGTATTCAAGAACGGTTGAAAGAAGGCCGAAAATGAGAGGAAGGGGGGTGAAATAGGCCATGCCTTTAATAGAAAACATCCGGCGTAAATTAAATAAGGCACCGCTTGATCAAGCTTCGTTGATTCAAGCATCTGATGGGGAGCTGCGGATGGAAGTAAAACTGGCGGACTGGAATCGGCTGGGATGCCTGCTCAACGAACTCAATCTTGAGAATCGCCATCGGGGAAAAATGAATCTTCACCCGGATAAAATAGCAGCGCGAGTCACGTATCTGGATGAAAGACTCAAGACATTGGAGTGTGAAGGTGAAACGGGGAGGGCGGTGCTGCGCAGCAATCCACCCAGGCGCGACGGCGACGTCATCAGCTTTTTTGAAGTGCTGCTGAACCCGGGCAAAGATGTCTCACTGATGCGTTATCGGTATGATCCTCAAGTCGAGGCGCGCTTTCAGGTTCCCATGCCCTTGTCCAGGGACACGCTGGACCGTCTTGTACATGACTTGATTGAATTGGCCCGAGAAAATTGAAGACGGGTGTCGATAAAAAGGCCTGTGTAAAATCCGATGTCAGAATCCACTCAAAACCTCCATCAAGTAACTGCACGGATTCATCCCGGTCGAGACCGGCGATAACCGGTTCTTCAAGCGATAGGCCTTCCGTCATGTAATTCGTCGCATTGATGCTTCCCCCAAAATTATTCTCAGCGAGGCCTTGAGAAAAATGTACGATGTATGGCGCCCACAGCATCGCGTAGGTCTTGATTTCGAACGATAAAATAGAGCGCCACTCTGGACGGGCCGAAAGAAATCATCTCTACATTGATGTTGCGGTCCGCCACGGCACTGAAACAGCGGGCTGCAATTCCTTTGCGCCGAATAATTCCCTCGCCCACGATGCTCACCAGCGCTATGTCATCGTTTTTCTCCAGCCTCCGATATGGCTTGGGCCGCAAAGACCTCAAAGCCTGATACCCGATCTCCAGATCCTTATATGCCAGCAGAAGGCTTATACAGGTTTGTGAAGTGACAACCGACTTAATGTTGATGCCGGTTTCCGTCATGCGGTTCGCGACACGCGCCAACACCCCGGGTCGGGCACCTACCCCTGATGCATGCACCTTCAGAATACCGATATCGGTGTCATAGGAGACACTCTTTATAAAATTTTTTGCACGCGAACCCTTGGGTGTGATCAGGCTCCCGGGTGCATCCGGATTCAGTGTGTTTTTGATTGCGATGTTCAATTTACTTCGCCGGAGGGGTTCAATGGTGCGCGGGTGAAGTATCTTTGCACCAAAGTAGGAGAGCTCAGCCGCTTCATCATAGGAAAGCGCCGGGATCAATTGCGCCTCCGGGACGAACTCGGGATCAGCGCTTAAATACCCGGGAACGTCTTTCCAGATTTCCAAAATTTCCGCCTGCATGGTCCTGGCGACCACGGCAGCTGAGTAGTCGCTGCCGCCACGGCCAAAGGTGGTAATATCCCCGCGATCGCTCACTCCGAAGAAACCGGGAATAAAGACAACCATTGCCTCCCTGAGCGGGGACTTCAAATGACGGTGTAAATTCCGTGTCGTCTTAGACAAATTCGCTGTTGCATCACCGAATTTTCCGTCCGTCATAAGCCCGATTTTGTGCGGCATGCGGAAGGTGGCTGGAATACTCCGGCTGTTCAAGGCACTCGCGAGGAGTTCAACCGCAAAGCGCTCTCCAAAACTGCTGATGACATCACGCATTCGAGGCGTAATTTCCCGGGTGAAATTAAGCCCATAGTACAGGCGCTCCAGTTTATTGAGTGATTGGTTTAAACGGCCGGTGAACTCCTTGTAAGCACTGCCGTTGGGGATCAGATGATGCGCAACCCCCTCGTGCGTGTTTCTCAGCCGGCTGATGATTGCTGGGATGTCCGCTTCGTTGGCGAGCGCTTCGGTCATCCCGGCGATGAGAATATCTGTTACCCCGTTCAGGGCCGAGGCCACAAAGATGTGTCCGCGTCCCCTTTCGGCGATCAACTCGAGTATTTGAGCAATCTGGGCTTTTCCCTTCAAACAGCCGCCCCCGATTTTTACGACCTTCATGTCTTTACTCCTGGTTTGTATCTTCCGTGTGCAGGTTTTTAAGCGCTTGAGGCTGACAATTACTGAGCCGGGTCAGGTATCTTTTTTTTGTAAAACGCTGAATTGCTCTCCGGCGGAACTTAGTTCGCTTCGCTCACAATTGGAATAATGGAATGATGGAATATTGGGTTTGTATTCCACCTCATTCTCATTGAAAAACATCATGATTCATGAGATAAACAAATCATGGATCGAAAAAACATTAATAGAGGGTTTAAAAAGCTTAGAGTTTGGCAAGATGCTGTTTCCCTTTACATCTTTTGGCATATAAAGTATTTGCCAACTTCCCATTTGAACTGAAAAAGATAGCTGCGAATTGTATCGACGCTTCCCACAGCATTTCGAGAAATATCTCAGAAGGCTATTGTCGGCGCAGCCTGAAAGAGTATCTGAATCATTTAAATATTGCACTTGGCTCGTGTGGTGAATTTCACTCTTGTTATGTAAGCTTCAAAAAAGCCGGTCAAATTTCAGATGATAAATATGAGCAATTGGATAAGCTCCACTATAAAGTTGAAAATGAATTGCTTAAGTTGATTGAATCACTTCAAAAAAAGCAAAAAGATGTTTGGGAAGATAACTTTCAATCCAAATAAGAATTATGCTCCGTCCCGCACCTCATATCCGTTACCATATTGCGGCCATACTTGCTGCGCATTGCATACAATTTGTAGTCCAATACAAACGATGGATCGAAACAGCCCCCAACTCGATGGAATATTGGAATAATGGAGCGTTGGAGTATTGGGCAAGAATGCGAATCGTTAACCACATCATTCCACTATTCCATTATTCCATCCACCCGGCTTTCCTCTTTCCTATGATTCGTTATGCAGGTCTTTTTTCCAACCGATGGAAACAGAGGTATCTAAGTCAAGCTCGTATTGCTTTAAACCAAACCGATAATGATGATACCCACACCTATATCCTACCTTCATGGGTCGAATGTCAGGCTGAATATACAGGTGTAAATCCTTTGATATGCCCCAATTGTGAACAGCCTTTAACGTATATCGGCACCTTCTTCGGTAATTGGAATAGACTTCAATACCTTTTTGATACAGCAAGAAAGGACGCTGCTATTCCCTCTGCTTGACTACGACCAGGTTGAAATAATGTGGGACCCTTTTAAACGCATCCTTTGCCAATGTACATTTTGTGGCCATTATTCCATTGTTCCAATATTCCATTATTCCATGTGGCCGGCATAAGAAATGCCATTAGAAACCTTCTGTTTCAATCAGTTGTACAATCTCCGAGACGTTTGAATTAGTATCTCATCTCTGGAGTTTGAACGAAACCCCTTTTTCAAAAGACGTGCAGGCAGAAAGCAGGGATTTATATGAACGATACCGCGTCTGATACGACAGATCATCAATTGATTGCCGCATTCAAGGCCGGCTCAATGGAAGCGCTCGAAAGGATCGTGAAAAGATATGAGAAGCGAATCCTCACATTTGGACTCAAAATGTGCGGCCGGCTTCAGGATGCGGAAGACATTGCACAAGAGACTTTTTTGAGTGCCTTTAGATACTTAGAGAGCTTTCGGGAAGAGACAAAATTGAGGAATTGGCTTTTCAAGATCGCGGCGAATGCCTGCATCCGTAAGCGGCGAAAAAAAAAGTGTGAGCCGGATCAGGAAATCGCCCTGGATTCCCTTGTTCAGGGGGATGGTCCAAGTGGTGGGTACGAGATACCCGATTGGTCTGATGACCCCTCCGATAGGCTGCTGCGTGCGGAGTTGAAGGAGACCATTGATGCCGCCATTCAAGCCCTTCCCCACAAATACCGTTTGGTTTTTAATCTGCGGGATATCGAGGGATTCAGTACCCAGGAGACCGCAGAGATACTCAGGATTTCAGCCCAATCGGTCAAAACAAGATTGCACCGGGCGCGCGTTTTCCTGAGGGAAAAGATTTCGAGCCATTATAAGGAAGGGGAAAACCGGTGAAAGCGAGCTGCAGGAAATATTTTCAAAGAATTTCCGAGTATCTGGATGGTGAATTGGACGTTGATATCTGCGAAAAAATCGAGGCGCACCTCGATCGGTGCCCCGAATGCAGGGAATGCCTTGATTCACTTCGGCGTACCATCGCATTGTGTAAGAAGGCTGCGGCAGAAGAGATTCCGGCCGAGGCAAGTCAGCGCCTGCACATGAAGATAAAGGAATTTCTGGGGTCCGATTCCATGTGAGCGTTTTCGTGAAGGCGCCCCCCCTCGCGGCTCCAACTGCCTTATTTCAAAGGGCCAAACGAATCCATCATATCAATTCCATATCTGCGGCTGTTTCTGCTGTAACCCTTTTTCGATTTTTGTCTCTAAAATACTGACTCGGAGGTTCGAACTTCCTTTGTCATGCCGGTCCCGGATCCAGCCCGGCATGACGAACCCGGTATTCGGTGCACACCTGAATTTCAGAGCCTGCCCCGGATCCCGGATCGGGAACCGGAGTTGGCCGGAATGATCCATGATATCCGTATGCTATGAGAACTCCGGACTGCTTGGATATCAACAACATGCGAGGAGACCCAATAAAAATGGCGAGCAACCTATCGCGAAGATCTTTTATCAAGGGAAGTCTGGCCGCCGTGGGGGCTCTGGGCGTATCGTCTTTGCCGCTACCTGCTTCGGTGAGAGGTTCCACCCGCGAAGAACTGGCAACCCTCATTGACATCCGAAAATGCATTGGTTGTGAGGCCTGTGTTGATGCCTGTCAGGAGGCGAATGCCGCGAAGTTCCCTGAGCCGAAAAAGCCGTTTCCCAAGATGTATCCCAAGAAGGTGAAGGTGTCTGACTGGTCCGAGAAGAGGGATGTCACCGATCGGCTGACCCCGTATAACTGGCTTTTTGTGCAGGAAGCCACCGTCGATATTGACGGTGAGAAACGGTCCCTGACAATCCCTCGGCGCTGTATGCATTGTCAAAATCCCCCATGTGCCGATCTTTGCCCCTTTGGGGCTGCAAGAAAGCTGAAAAACGGCGTTACGCGAATCGACGCCGA
>JAWOGN010000077.1:0-19145 GCA_046496815.1 Desulfatiglandaceae bacterium | reverse complement strand
CAAGTCGTCCGACCAGGGAAAGGCAAATGGGCATGAACAACTGGTACGTGCTGAGCATTATCGCCGTGGTGCTGATGGGCATTCAACGATTTCTGTACAAGGTATCTGTCGAGAAAAAATGCAATTCAGCCCGGACGACTTTTTCTTTCATGGCAACCGTGACGATTCTGAGTTCGGCACTTTTCTTCATATTGAAACAGCCGGTTGCGAATATGGGCTATTTATTTTTGATTGCATTCGTGAACAGCGGGTCTTTTGTCATCGGCACCCTCACGCATATGGAGGCACTCAAGCACCTCACGCCAAGCACCGTCTATCCGATTATCCGGCTCAATGCCGTCATCGTGATTGTCTTCTCGATTTTTTTCTTTCATGATCAACTGTCCCTTTATCAGGGGATCGGCATTGTTCTGGCCATGGCGGTCATCTACATTTTGACAAGCCGGGTGGAGGACCAAAAACCGTCACGGGGAAGCACAAGGCGCGGACTTGTCTTGGTGTTCGTTTCTCTCCTGTCTGGAGCGATTGCGTCTATTTCAAGCAAATTCGCCGCCATGCATACGAATAAGATGGGATTCATGGCAGTTTCATATTTTATGGGCACGCTGTTCAGTTTTGCGATCAGGAAAAACCTGGAGACAGCGGGCACAAGCACAACACACAAAGACGCAGTTCTCATCGGCATTATGATGGGAATCATAAATTTTGCCGGTTTCTATTCATTCCTGAAGGCGCTGTCAGTGGGACCGCTTTCCATTGTTGTTTCGATTACCGGCATGCACTTCGTCATTGCGGTGGTATTGTCTGCGTTGATTTACCGGGAGAAACTGAGGCAAGCCGATGTGTTGGGCATTTCACTTACGGTTGTCTCTGTAATCTTTCTCAGGCTGTAGCCGGGATTACATCAGGTATCCATCTGCGGCGTTTCTCGTGACCTGTATGGCTATTTTTTTAGCTAAGTAAAACTTAATTTTAAATATGTTAACGCCTTGTAGCTTGACAACTAAGGCCTTTTCATCTACTTTGGCTGGGAAGAACGGCCGGCATGCATCAAATTCCTTTTTGCACTTTATCTCAGTTCAAGAAAGGGCGGTACATTTTCATGCATGAAAGCTTGAATCTCGGCATGTCAAGTTTTTCGGGGACTTTGGGTGGGATGAGGCACGGATCTCTCGGCGAGCCATGAAGCAGGGGGGATTGATTTTTTAAGTTTTATGAATGACATTTGCTTGAAAATCTAGGAATATCTGATAGAAACGCAGTATAGACCTCTGATTTCTCAGCAAGGGAGTTTTTGGACGAAACGCGGAAAAAAACCGAAAACCTTAACAAAAAGGAGATCAGCCAAATGGAACGGAGAGTTTTGAAGAGAGCGTTTGTTTCTTTAGGGATCCTCATCGCCCTGTCGGTCTTTATGCTGCCGGTGCAGGCTGCGGCCCGCAATATCAAAGTCGGCATCATCGACTGTTACAGTGGTCCGGCCGCTGTTTACGGCAATGATGCGCTGAACGGCTTCAAACTGGCCCTTGAGGAAATAAACAATCAAGGGGTTTTGGGCGGCCAAATCGAATTTACCACCCGGGACACCAAGTTCAAGGTGGAAATCGCCCTCAACATGGCCAAGGAGTTGGTCATGAGGGAGAACGTGGACGTTTTGGTCGGTACTATCAACAGTGGAGCTGCCTTGGCGGTTTCCGACGCCGTGTCCAAGAAGGAGAAAGTCCCGTTTATTGTCTGGATCTCCAAAACCGAAAAAATAACTGGAGAAAAAGGGCACCGTTACGTTTTTTCCACCGCGGACAACACCGCCATGGGCGGCAAGGCGGGAGGGGTTGGTCTGGCGAAAAAACCGTACCGCAAGTATTGGATTGCAGGTGACGATTATTCCTACGGCCATGACATCGGCGATGCGGCCTGGAGAAACCTCAAGGCGCTCAAACCCGACGTGGAAAAGATCGGGGAGTCGTGGTGGAAGGTCGGCGAACCGGATCTCGTGCCTTATTTCACATCAATAATCAGCGCGAAACCGGATGCGGTCATTTTTTGCACCGGCGGCGCCAGCATGACCAATTGCCTCAAAGCCATCAAGTCAACCGGCATGGCTTCCAAGATGGCTACCTGGATTCATACGGCCATTGACCATGCCGTGCTCAAGCCGCTTGGGGCCGAGGGGCCCGAGGGTGTGCTGGGCACAATTCAGTACCTTTTTTATTATCCGGAGACGCCCGAGCAAAAGGCTTTTGTAAACGCTTTCGAGTCTGCTTACGGCAGCCCTCCCGGGTTTCCCGCCTTTAACGCATACTTGACCGCCCATTTCATTGCCGAAGCGTTCAGGAAAGCCGGCGCCATTGACACGGAAAAATTCGTTGATGCTTTGGAAGGACTCAAGGTCAAGAGCCCAGTCGGCGGTATGGTAGAAATGCGGGCCTGCGATCATCAGGCCATGTACCCCATGTACTTCGGTGTGACCACAAAGACCCCCCAGTATGACTTCGTGATTGCATCCGATATCACGACCCTCACAGGGGAAGAGGTTTTGCCCACCTGTGAAGAGATTGCGAAAGCCCGAAAGAAGTAATGCGATCCGAAGCGGGGAAAGGCCGCCAGTCCTTTCCCCGCTTCCATAATTCTCCGGAGAAATCCACCAAGCATGCTACCTGACCTCTCAGCCCTGGGAAGCCAATTTCTGGTGGGGCTCAGCCGCGCCATGATATTATTTATCGTCACGTCCGGACTCAGCTTTGTCCTTGGCGTGCTGAGAGTTCCCAATGTGGCCCATGGCTCCTTGTATATGATCGGGGCGTTTTCAGCCTTCAGTATCTCCAAACTCCTTGGGGGCGGAGCGATGGGATTCTGGCTTGCCTTGATTCTTTCTCCCTTTGTTGTCGCCCTGGTAAGCCTTGCTTCCGAGAGGCTGCTCTTTTGTCACCTCTATCAACGGGAGCACCTCATGCTCCTGCTGTTCACCTTTGCGCTCATGCTGATACTGGGAGACCTGGTGAAGCTCACGTGGGGGGCCGAGTACCGATCCATCATGGCGCCGGATTTTTTCGAGGGTTCTGTTTCCATTTTCGGCTTGTCCATACCCCGTTACAATCTTTTTCTTCTCATTCTCGGTCCTCTCGTTGCCATCGCGTTGTGGCTTTTTACCAACAAAACGAAGATCGGAAAGATTGCCCGGGCAGCGGCTGTGGACAGAGAGATGGTGGGCGCTGTGGGCATCAATGTGAGCTGGGTATTCGCCTTTGCTTTTGTGCTGGGCTGTTTTCTGGGCGGACTCGGCGGCGCCTTGGTCGCTCCCACCGTGAGTATCACCCTCGGTATGGACCACGACATCATCATTGAAGCATTCCTGATCGTCACCATCGGGGGGTTGGGCAATATGTGGGGGGCTATGGTGGGGTCTCTCATTTTCGGATTGACCCAGTCGTTCGGTGTCCTGTTCTGGCCGCAATTTGCGATCGTTTTTCCCTACACGGCGGTTGTGATTGTGCTGCTTTGGCGTCCTCGCGGTATGTTAAAATCGGTGTGGTAAGAAGGGGCTTCCGTCCATGAAAAGCCGGTTCAAATCCTTTGCGCCTTATGGGATCATCTGGGTAGTGCTTCTTTTCTTGCCGCCGGTTATTCCTCGTTTCTACACCTACATTCTCACGGCCATTTTTGTAACCGCCCTTTTGGCCATGAGCCTGAACATGGTGGTGGGCCATGGCGGGATGTTTCAGTTTCATCATGCCGCTTTTTACGGCGTGGGGGCATACACCTTTTCCCTGATCCTGACCAAAACTTCGCTGCCGTTTTGGGTGGGGTTTGCAGCCGGCCCTGTGGTTGCAGCGATCGTGGGGCTCCTTATCGGCTGGTTTTGCGTGAGGCTGACGAGGCTTTATTTCGGGATGCTCCAGATCTCCCTGGGTTCTCTCATATGGGCCATCGCCTTCCGCTGGTACAGCCTGACAGGGGGAGACGACGGTATCCACGGGGTTCCCGTTCCCGACGTTATCTCGTCTTCAATCAGCGCGTATTATTTTATCCTGATCCTGCTCACCATCTGTCTCATGATCATGTACGCGGTCCTGAGATCTCCTTTCGGCATGACGCTCCAGGCAATTCGGGACAACCCGGAACGGTGCGAAGCGGTGGGCATCAATGTGCGGCGCCATCAACTTTTGGGTATCGTCATTGCCACCTTTTTCGCCGGTGTGGCAGGGGTGCTTTTTGTGGTGCTCGAACAGTCGGTTTTCCCGGACCTTCTCTTCTGGGTCTTGTCCCTGGAGATTTTTATCATGTGTCTTTTGGGGGGCTGGTTTACATTCGCGGGGCCGATCATGGGTGCCGCCATTATGGTCTCTCTCAGAACTTTCGTTGGTATCTACACCGAGTACTGGACGTTGATACTTGGTATTATACTGATCTTGCTTATTTTCTTTTTGCCGGAAGGAGTTTGGGGCTACGTCTTGGAAAAATTCGGTTCAAGGCCTTACGGGATGGTTGAAAGGAAGGATGTGGATGCTTCAGGTGGAGAACGTATATAAGTCCTTTGGTGACTTCAAGGCGGTCAACGGCGCAAATCTCAGCGTCAACAAGGCGGATCTGGTTGCCGTAATCGGACCCAACGGCGCAGGAAAAACAACGCTTTTCAATCTGATCACAGGGCAGCTGAAGCCGGACCGCGGAAGCGTCATTTTCAATGATGAGAATATCACTGCACTGCCTGCCTACCAGATTTGCAGGAAAGGAATCGGCCGGTCATTTCAAATCGCAAACATATTTCCACGCCTTACGGTATTTAGGAACGTTCAGGTGTCTGTTCTCTCACAACAGCGAAAGAGCTGGAAGCTTTTCTACCCTGCAGATAAACTGGCTGGGGAAGAAACTGAGAGCATCCTGAAAAATGTGGGCCTTTCGGATAAGGCCCGGCATATCGCCGGTTCGTTGGCCTATGGCGATCAGAGAGCGCTGGAGATCGCCATTGCTCTGGGCAATGAACCGGAGTTGTTAATCCTGGATGAGCCCACTGCCGGCATGTCCGCCGAAGAGACCGCAGCGACCATGGCACTCATCAAACGACTGGCCCATTCGCGCGGACTGACGATTTTGTTCTGCGAGCACGACATGGAAGTGGTGTTCAATGTGGCGCAAAGTATCATGGTCCTGCATCAAGGGCTGACGATCATGCAAGGAAAGCCCGACGATGTGAGGAACTCCAACCAGGTTCAGGAATGTTACCTGGGAGGCGCGGAGCCATGTTAAAGGTGGAGGACATCCATACCTATTATGGCCTGAGTCATATTTTGTTTGGGGTCTCGCTCCATGTGCCCAAAGGTCAGATTGTCTGCCTCCTGGGCAGGAACGGGGCGGGAAAGAGCACCACCATGAGAAGCATTATGGGCTTGACGCCTCCCCGACAGGGAACCATCATCTTTAAGGGGCAGAACATTCTGGGGAAAAAGCCCTATCAGCTGGCTCGGCAGGGAATGGGGTATGTCCCTGACAACCGGAGGGTCTTTGCGGACTTAACGGTTGGAGACAATCTTGAGATATCCGAACGGAAGACCGGGGGAGAAGCGACGTGGAATAAGGAGAGCGTCTATGGGTTTTTCCCGGCCCTGAAACACATTGATGGCCGCAAGGCCGGTTTTTTGAGCGGGGGTGAACAGCAGATGTTGACCATCGCCCGAGCCCTCATGACGAATCCGGATTTCCTGCTGTTGGATGAGCCGACTGAAGGTTTGGCTCCCATGATTATTGAGGTGCTGGAAGAACAAATAGGCAAACTGCGGGATAAAGGCTTGACGGTGCTGTTGGCGGAACAGAATCAAAGAGTTGCCTTAAGATTAAGCAACGAGGGGTATGTCATCGATAACGGGATGATTCGCTACCACGGAAGCATTGACGATTTGCGGGGAAATGAGGAGGTGAGAAAAAAATACCTTTTGGTTTAATTCATGCCAAAATTCAAATATGGACAAACCCTTCATATGCTATGGACGTCGGAAAAGACAGTTTGAAATCCCTCCTGACTGGAAGGTTCTTACCTATGCCGGCCTTCATGACGCACAACAAGATGTGAATGTCAGGGAATGCGCAGTCAAAGCGTTAGAAAAGCCGATTGCGGCGCCGCGCCTGAATAGGGTGCTTTCCCCATCGGATCAAGTCGCCATCATCGTCGAAGACCTTACCCGCGCGTCTCCGAAGGAAATCATCCTCGATGTGTTACTGGCTGAACTGGATGCCATCCATATACCCGACACAAACATTTCCGTCGTCATCGCACTCGGGACGCACCGACCATTGACGTCTGGGGAGCTTGAGATGACGTTTGGGAACCGCCTTCTCGACCGGTATCGATTTGTCAACCATGACTGTCACGCGGCCGACCTGGTACCCGCCGGGAGACTCAGCACGGGACGGGACGTCAGGATCAACCGCCGGGTTTCCGATGCCACGTTCAGAATCGGCATCGGTTCCATTTTTCCACACCCCATGAATGGATTTGGTGGCGGTGGAAAGATCCTTTTTCCGGGTGTGGCCGACTTTGATTCCATCCTCGAGCATCATCTGGCATTTACCTTTCATCCGGGTACCGGACCGGGAAGGATTGAAGGCAACTTGTTTTATGAACAAGTTTCTCAAATTGCACGATCTGCGAAACTCAATTACATCCTCAACAGTGTCTTGAACCGGAACGATGCGGTGTATGATGTGGTATCGGGCGATCCGGTTCAGGCGCATCTCGCCGGCATCCGGAAAAGCAAGGGAATCATCTCGCGACACTTCTCCAGGAAATCCGATTTGACGCTGATTACCTCCTTTCCCTACTGTGAGGGACCCCAGATCTTCAAGCCTCTGTCGCCGGCGTCCATGGTAACGAAAGAGGGCGCGTGCATCATCCTGGCCGCCGACTGCTCCGGGAACCTTCCCGATGCCTTTGTGGATAGCTTTGAGGGGTTTCATGCAAAATACGGCGAACGCCTCTATGAGGCCGTCTTGGAGCATTTTGAGAACAAGCGTTTGATCATGGAAGGGGGCGCCATTGATTTTAATATGGCCTTGGCCATGACCCTGGCGATCCAGCATCGGTTTAAGATCATCCTTGTCTCAAAGGATATCCCCCGGGAAGTCGGTGAAAAAATGGGTTTCATATATGCAGAGGATCTTCAAGAGGCCTTTGATCTGAGCGCGACCCTGTGCCCACCCAATCCGGAAGTGCATATCATCCCCTCAGGCGGCGTAATCCTGCCGATAACCTAGATGATAGAACAAGACAATACGCTCTATGTGACTGCAATGGGAAACATGAAGCGGTATGAGTTCAGACCGATTGATATACAGGGAGAGTAAAATCAAAATTGTGAAAATGCTCTATTGCGCGTATGTTGCTCTCACCAGCGCCATGTTCATCTCACTTTTCCCGGCGTTCTGGATCTACACCCGCATCACCGGAAAATACGGGGGAGATCTCAAAGAACGCCTGGGAGTGCTCCCCAAAGAAACGATGCAATGCCTGACAACGCGGCCGCGCATATGGATCCATGCCGCGTCTTTGGGAGAAGTCAAAGTTTCAGCTTCGATTGCAGAAGCAATCGGAATGGTCATCCCGGGGTGTTCACTGGTGGTTTCGACCATCACCGAACATGGGCGCAGCCTTGCGCGGGAAACGTTTGAAGAAACAGTCCCCGTCATTTACGCCCCCATCGATTTTTTCTGCTCGGTTCGAAGATCTCTTTCCACGATTCGCCCCGACGTCCTGATTTTTCTCGAGACTGAAATCTGGCCGGTCTGGATTTACGAAGCTCACCGGATGGGAATCAGGACGGCGCTGGTGAATGGACGCATATCTGTGAGATCGGTGAAGCGTTATCTCAAGGTGAAGCCGTTTTTTCGTGATGTCCTGAATCACATCGATGCATTCAGCATGATCGGGGAGGCGGATGCCGCCCGCATCCAAGCCATGGGCGCCGATCCTGAAAGAATTCAAATAAACGGCAATGCCAAATACGATCTCCTGGGGCGTTCGGTGAACCCGGAACTTGAGGGGCGGATGCGGCAGGTCCTGAACCTGCAGGGGTTTGACAGGGTTCTCATTGCCGGGAGTGTCCGCGAGGGTGAGGAGCGGATGATCCTGGATGCCTATGAGAAAATACTGGAGCAATTTCCGGACACCGTTTTGTTCATCGCCCCCAGACACCTGGAGCGGACACAGTTCATCGCCTCCCTCATTGAAAGCCGGGGGTGGGGTTTTCAATTTTGGACCGACTTTTCCCGTGGGGACGGAGCCAGAACGAAACCGATTGTGATCGTGAATGTGTTCGGTGAGCTGTTCAAAATTTACAGTGTCGGAACCATTGTGTTTTGCGGCGGCAGCCTGGTGCCGCTCGGGGGACAAAACCCGCTGGAGCCGGCCGCATGGGGGAAGGTCGTCTTCTACGGCCCCTCCATGGAGAATTTTTCAGACGCGGAAGCACTGCTGAAGGCAACTGGAGCGGGGGTGCGTGTATCAAGCCCTGAAGAGTTCGCTCAAAAAGCGGTTGGATTTCTGGCGCATCCGGAGAAACTGAAAATACAGGGTGAGAGGGCAAGGGCAGCCGTCTTGAATATCACGGGGGCAGGAATAAAACACGCCCGGGTGATAAGCGAGCTCTGGAAATCCAATTCTATTTCTTGAGTTCAACCCGGGTCGCCCCCCAGCCAGAGGACCCGCTGTCCAGTTTGAAATTCAATACCCTGGGGTGTTTTTCAAGCGCTGCATGGACGGTCCGGCGCAGAACCCCTTTGCCCTTTCCATGAATAATTCTGACTTCATAGATGCCCGTGTCGAGACACGCCTGAATATATTCACGTACCACCGAAACCGCGTCTTTGGGTGCAAACATGTGGAGGTCCAGAACACCGTCAATAGGGATTTCAACAGGATCAAAATCTAAATCCGTCATATTCTTTCCAGATTCAACTGATCTTTAAACACCTTTTTCAGTTCCCCACTCAACTTTTCGAATTCCGTTTCGGTTTCCACGTCTACAACCAGGTCTCGTTCATCCAGGACCTTGAGGAAGCCGTATTTCTTTACGACTTCGATGACTTGTTTGACATCGACCGTGACCCACCCCTTCATTCTCATGACCAACTCGTCCCCCTTAAAGGCCCGAGTGATGGTCAGTTCGACATCCCTCTCTTTTGCGTCCCAACCGATTACCGCGGATCTAACGATGATCGGCGTAACCGGATCGTGCATGGCAGCACATCGAAACCAGATTTTTGATCGGATCATGCCTGGAAAAACTCCTTTCAGATTTCGTGATCATTCGGCACGTGACCGAGGGCCGCTGCACGGATTACCCGGAGCGGAACCGAATGCGGTTTAGAATCGCAGTCAGGTGCCGTCGAGGCCCAATAAGGGGCGGTAATGTTCTGTTCGTCGGTCTCGGAAGAACCGCCAGTTCGACCGCATTTCGTGAATCGCCTCCCTGTCAAAGGTTGCGCTCACGATTTGTTCGGTATTCCGATCGGCCTGCTTGATGATTTCTCCTCTAAAACCGGTAATAAAGGAAGATCCATAAAACGTTATGGAGAACGCCTCACCATGCTCCGTACCGATCCGGTTACTGGCGACCACAGGTGCGAGGTTGGCTGCAGCGTGACCCTGCATCACACGCGTCCAGTGGCCTTGACTGTCATAGGTCGGATCCTCCGGTTCCGACCCGATTGCGGATGGGAAGCACAGCAGTTCAGCGCCCTTCAGCGCCAATATCCTGGGGGTTTCCGGGAACCATTGATCCCAACAAATGCCGCAGCCGAGTTTGGCATATCGCGTATCAAACACCACAAAGCCTGTGTCGCCGGGATTAAAATAAAACTTTTCATGATAGCCGATACCCCCGGGGATGTGCGTTTTCCGGTATACTCCCAGGCGCGTCCCATCGGCATCGATCACCGCCACACTGTTGAAATACGCCGTGTTGGCTTTTTCGAAAAAACTGACCGGCAAGACCACATGTACCTCCTCCGCAATCCTGCCCATCCGTTCGAGCATTGGATTCCCTGTGACCGGATGCGCGAGATCGAGATATTCGGGATTTTGATTGATACAGAAGTACGGGGTCTCAAAAAGCTCCGGCAGCAGAATGATGTTTGCGCCGCCTCCCGCCGCCCGGCGGATCATTGTCTCTGCTTTATCGATATTTTCCGCTCTGTCAGCGGAACACGCAAACTGAATTGCAGCGACGGTAAATCGGTTCATTAACCCCCCCGGTGCGAAGCGCTGTGAATTGGATTTGAACCCTTTGCCCGCATGATTTGCTCCCAGCAGGACCATTGGCATTCCTTAACAATCAGAACTTCTCCGTGTCCTTAAAGAAATCACTGGTGAATAGTATCTGCAGGTTAATGTTATGACCGTCCGGGCTCAATCAAATCTCACCTGAGGGGCTTCCTGGCGCTCTTTGGGAACTTCGAAGAAGGTCGCCTTTTCAAACCCAAACATCCCTGCGATAAGGTTTGTGGGGAAAGAACGTATCTTGGTGTTGTAGGCCCTCACCGTTTCATTGAAGCGCCGCCGCTCAACGGCGATCCGGTTTTCGGTGCCGGCCAGTTCATCCTGCAAACGGATGAAATTGGTATTGGACTTCAATTCCGGATACCGCTCCACCACAACCAGGAGCCTGGACAGGGCGGAGGAAAGCTGGTTGTTGGCCTCGATTTTATCGTCGATGCTCCCCGCCCCGGCCACCTTGGAGCGGGCTTCGGCCACCTTTATGAAAACCTCTCTTTCCTGAGACGCAAATCCCTTGACCGTCTCCACAAGGTTGGGGATTAGATCATACCGACGCTGAAGCTGATTTTCAACTTGCGCCCAGGCTCCTTTGACGCCCTCATCCATGGTGACAAGGGAATTGTAGGTCCCTTTAAGGTACGAATAAGGAATCACCAAGAGAAGTATGAGGATGCCGACAATGATCAGAACAGTTTTTAACCCTCGACTCATTTTATCCTCCCAACGCATCCACCCGTTTTGATAGTCTTCGAACCTCTGTCAGATAAGTCTGGAAAAGCTTTTTCAATTCATCATCGCTCGGTTTGATTTTTTCCGCCTTCACGTCCAGGAGCTTCTCAAACACGGAGCCATCCAATGCAAATGCGTCGGCGGTCGCCCGAATAACCTCCCGCTTTTCTTTCGGCAACGCCACATCTTTGAGGTAAAGAAGGGCCTCGAAAATCGCCACAAAAGCACCGAGCGACCGGCTGATCACTTCCTTTAACGCCTTCGCTTTGTCAGCCGTCTCGAGATAGGCCTCCCTGAGCAAAAGCAGCTTCCCCTTTATTTCCCGTTCGCACTGAAGCCGAATGAAATCCGGATTGAAGGAGAGATCGCTCAAAATGTTCTTTCCGTAAACCCGCAGGTGGTGCCGCTGAAAATTGAGGTATTCGATGGGAAATACGTCCAGCGAAGTTTCCACATACGTTTCGGTCAAAAAAAGGGGTGTTGCCACGTTTCGCTTACGCCATTTCTTCACCGTGTCAAACGCCCCATCCAGCCGATCCATTCCGCGTTCCGTGAGAACAATTATGAAATTGATGTCCGACTTTGAAGGTATAAAGTCCGGTCCTGTCGCACTGCCGTAAAGGATGATGCCGACCAGCTCATCGCCGAAAACTCCCTTGTATTCGGAAATGATTTCAGGGAGAATTTCCTTCGGATCTTTTATGCCTCTACCCATAACACCTCCGTAACGTTTTGAAAAAAATCTTTTACGGGATCAACACGATTGACAAGATCTCCAATGAAAAAGCCGGCATGGGTCGAGCACTTCGAAACAGGGCCAGTGAACCCTCATGCGTGTGAAGCAGCAAGAAGCCCTATCTAAAATCCCCCTCCGGCGCCGCCCCCGCCGCTCATGCCGCCGCCGAATCCACCGAATCCGCCGCTAAAGCCGCCAAAACCACCCCCAACCCCACCGCTTCCGAATCCGCCTCCGCGGCCGCGACCGCCGCCAAGGAGGAACGGGAGAAAAAACAGCCAGGATCCGCCGCGCCGTCGGGACGAGAACATCAAAAACAAAATAATCAGGACGATCGGCAAGAAACCGATACCGGATCGTTCTCTTTTCGGGGCTTCGGCTGCCGCCTGACCCGTGAGTTCAACGCCTGCCTCTTTGGAGATCACCTGCGCAACCGCAAGCATACCGTTCAGCAGACCTTCACCGTACTTGTTCTGTTTGAGGTAAGGAATCATGTAACGGTCTCGGATTTCTCCCGCCAGACCATCCGGCAGAATCCCCTCTACACCATACCCCGTCTCGATGCGCATTTTTCTTTCCTTGACGGTTACAAAGATCAATACACCGTTGTCTTCTCCCTTTTTTCCAATTCCCCATGCACTGTAAAGTCGGTTCGCATAATCATTGTATTCCGCACCGCCAATATCCGGCATCGTCACGACAACCACCGCTGTGCCGGTTTTCTGATACAACTCGGTTGCGACGGCGGTTATTTTTTGCTCGTAGTCGGAGGGAATCACATTTGCAAAGTCATTGACCGGTCCCGTCGGTTTGGGAATCGGCCTTTCAGCTTTTGCGGCGCCTGCAAGCCAAAGAAAAAGCGATAGACAGACAACAGTGGCAAAAACACCTAAATATTTTGGGGGTGAGAAACGAATCATGTGACAGCAATTATTTAAAAAACGCATGAGAATTCTGTGGGTTGGGAAGCATCATAACCGGAATGTGGGCCGCAAGGGTTCTTTTCAGAAGCCGCCTCAAGTTCGTCAGCGGTAAGTGCCAGCCACCTCATTATTGAAGTGCCAAACCCATATGCATCAAAACAATACTATCGCGGATTTTTGTGAAATGCAAATGCGGATGTTTTTCAATCCGGTGACAGATAGATATCTCCTTATGTCAGCAGGCAATCCATGGGAGCGGCATGCCCGACGCAGCCTATTGAATGAGACTCAGCATCTCCGTAATATCGGTCGTGGGAGCCTTGCAAGCGTTGCCGGTACAGACGTAGGCGGTGGCCTTGTGATACATGCTGACATGGGGCTTTATGAATGGGGAGATCGCCACAATGTCCGGCATCTCCCGGTCGGTGGGCCGCAGAAGGGTAACCCGATTGGGGATAAACCGACTGTCAAGCGCCCGGATCATTTCAGCGGTGTCTTTTGCACCGGGGGAACCTGCAATCACCACTTCATAAGCCGGTCCAAGCGCGAAGTCCACCGCGACGAGAAATTGCGTGTACCCGGAAGGGACCTGCTTAATTTGCTCGGAAAAGGCGCGACTGATTTTCGCAGCCTTTTCATTCAAAGCGGTATCACCGGAGAGGCCAGCCAGTCTTAAGAGATTGTGCATTGCCACCGAGTTGCCGGATGGTACAGCACCATCGTAGAGCTCTTTTTTCCGAACGATGAGTTTTTCTCCATCGGCCGGCGTGAAGAAAAGTCCGCCCGTGTTTTCATCCCAATAATGCGCCAACATATCGGCATTGAGTTGAAGGGCGGTCCTCAAGTGCCGGGCTTCAAAGTCGGCTTCATACAGTTCAATGAGCCCCCACACCATAAAGGCGTAGTCATCCAGGTGGCCTGTGATTTTGGCTTCCCCATCCCGGTAGCGATGCAGCAGGCGGCCGTTTTTCTCGCGCATGTGATACAGGATGAAAGAGGCCGCGCGTTTTGCCGCCTCAGCATATTTGGGTTCACCCAGGACTCGAGCGCCGCGTGCAAAGGCGGCAATCATCAGCCCATTCCAATCGGTTAGGATTTTGTCGTCTTTATGCGGGCGCACTCGTTTTTCACGGACTTCGAACAGCTTTTCTCTCGCGGCTTGGATTCGACTCTCAAGGTGCTGCGCTGTCAAATCGAGGTCTGCGGCGATTTGGGAGACGGGCCTCGCCAGATGCAGGATATTGGTGCCCGTTTCTATTCCGGAAGCTTCCTCCCTGAAGTTGCCCGCGGCCTCCACATTGAACACCTTCACGATCAAATCCGCATCCTCTGTGTTGAGGATCTCGCGAATCTCGGTTTCCGTCCAGACGTAAAATTTTCCCTCAACACCCTCGCTGTCGGCATCTTCGGCCGAATAGAAGCCTCCCTCCGAGTCCGTCATATCGCGCAACACATACGTGAGCACTTCCCGGGCTGTCTTGGCATAGATGTCTTTGCCGGTGGCTTGATAGGTTTCCAGGTAGGCCAATGTCAGCATCGCCTGGTCGTAAAGCATCTTTTCAAAGTGAGGCACCAGCCATTTCTTATCGGTGGCATATCGGTGGAACCCATAGCCGATCTGGTCATACACGCCGCCTCGACGCATTTTATGGAGGGTTTTTTCGACCATCTCCAGTGCTGTTACATTTCCCGATCGCTTCCAGTAACGGAGCATAAAGAGGATGTTGTGGGGTGAGGGAAACTTCGGTGCGTCGCTGAAGCCGCCGAACTCCCGGTCAAACCGGTGAGCCAACTCTTGATAGGCCCTATCGAGGACGTCGCTACCCAGGTCTTTTCCGGCCGTGTCCTTCTCCATGCTCCGAAGCGCACTGAGGATCTGATCGGCGGATTTAAAGACCTCATCCCGACGCGTTGCCCAGATCTCTCGGATACGCGGAATGAGCTCGATCATGCCGGTCCGGCCGAATCGATTTCCTTTGGGGATGTAAGTTCCTGCAAAAAAAGGTTTCTTGTCCGGGGTCATGATAATCGTGAGGGGCCAACCGCCGCTTCCCGTGAGCATTTGACAGACGGTCATGTATACGTGATCCAGGTCGGGCCGTTCTTCTCGATCTACTTTGATGGAAACAAAGGTTTCATTCATCAACTCCGCCACCTCGGTGTCCTCGAAAGATTCCTTTTCCATCACGTGGCACCAATGGCAGGTTGAATAGCCGATAGACAGGAAAATCGGTTTGTCTTCATTTTTTGCCTTGTTGAAAGCGTCACTGTTCCACGGGTACCAATTCACCGGATTGTAGGCGTGTTGAAGCAAATAGGGGCTTTTCTCAGAAACGAGTTTGTTCGGGTTTCTAGGGGTCATACGGAATTCCTTTCCGTGCAAGGCCGAATTCTCCGCTGCAAATACGGTGGATACAAAAACTATAAGCACGAAAAGGCCGTTGGCAATGAACGTTACATAAGGACGCATCTGCATAATGCTTTGAAGTTTATGGCACGTGCTTACGATTTCAAGCCGGCGGTTCTGAGACAGGGGGCTTTTGGTTTTTCAGGTTATGTTTTTGAAGAGGGAAAAAATCCGCATCGGTTTATCGATACCTTTGAGTGTGGCAAGTCCCACATCATAGACCGGCCACAGTCCGTCAATGAGTTGCTTTGTTTCTTCTCCGATCAGGATATCTCCTCCCTGGGCGTAATCGGCCAGGCGCGCTGCTGCATTGGTGACAGGGCCACTGGCCGTATAGGTCATTCGTGTATCCAGAGAGCCTTTGAATCGAGTCATGCCCACCAGCGCGGTGCCGGAGTTGATTCCCATATTGACGTTAATCGGGTCCCTTTGAGACGCCAGTCCCTTGTTGATTTCACGGCTCATGTCGTGAATGTCTAAGGCCGCTTTGACCGCATTTTTGGCGTTGGTATTGACGTCGCCCTCCTTGAAAATAATCATCAAGCCATCCCCGGCCGTTTCGTTAATGTCCCCGTTTGAGCGATGAATCGGGTCAACGAAACTGGAAAACATGGTTTCAACGATTTGGTTGACTTCCATCTCCGGCAATGCAGTGCTGAGGCGGGTGTAATCCTCCAGATCCAGAAACAGTACCGTTACATCTTTTTTTTCTTTCTCCTGCAGCAGACGCTCCGGGTTTTTTTCCACGATATCCAAGACCGACAGAGGGACGAAAGGGGAGAGGTGTGTAAGCATCTTGCTAATCCTAATTTTTTCCTCCGTCATTTCCCAATGCTTTTTTGCCCTTAAAATTACGCTTCGGGCGGTTTCAGAGAAATCTTCGATAAGGAGGAAATCCTTATGCGTGAACGTTGTCCCGGGCTTCCCGACCACACTCAAAACGACAAGGATATCCTCCCCCACAAACGCGGGAACAGCGGCCTCCGGTCCGATTTTAACCAATGAACCGTCGTCTCGTTCAATGGGGTCGCTTTCGGGCACCAGCACGGCCTTTCTTTCTTCCAAAGCCTTTTGAATCACCGGCCTGCTCCGCTTGCAGGACAGACAGTTGACCGGCCTGTCATAGAGGATACATTGCAGCGGGCGTGTATATCTCTTGGCATCGGGATCAAGCAGCAGGATCCGAACCTCCAAAGCCGAGGAAATCGTCTCCCTGAGTTCATCTCTCATTTTTTCAAGAATGTCGTTGATTTCCATCAATGGCGCGATTCTCTCGTCCAGACGACGCAGCGCTTTAAATCTCTCCTCATAGTATTTTTTCATGCCTTTTACTCCCACATCTATATCATCGCTCCATGCAGATCAATGCTTGGTTGGGTTACCGCTGTTTTCGCCGTATCCTGCAGCCGATCCCCTTCAGGTTGGGTGTGCCGAATTCCTTGCCCACATTTTCTGTGGAAGTAAGCATGTTGAAATTCGATTTTTCCCATTCATACTGCAAGGCGGCATTTCCTTCGGGAAACCACCAGCCGTAAGCGGCGAAAATCACCTTTGGATGGATGGCATTCGTGAGATGCGCAATTTGAACGATTTCGCCCGACTTGGTCTCAACAATGACTTCATCTCCCTCCTGAATGTGGTGCTTTGCGGCGGTTTCCGGGTGAATCTCGGTTTCAGGATGAGGGCTCAGTTTTCTCAGCCTGTCCACCCACCGGTAGGATGAATGGAGATAAAAGGGGCTTTTCGAACTGGTCAGGACCAGCGGGTAGTCGGGATCTTCTTCCTCCGGCAGACCCGTGAAACACGGAAGGGGGGATAGTTTGAACTTCTCGGCTTGACTCAGGAACAACTCCACTTTTCCGGTCGGGGTCCTGAAGCCCGACGCTTCGTACTTTTTGAACTGATCATCTCCCTTTAGATACCCTTGATCGACAAACCGGCTGTAATTCAAGCCGCTCGGCGCCAGGACCTCTTCCAGAAACCCTCTGTAATTGTCATGCCAATGCTCGCTGGATGTGAGTGACTTTCCCAATTCATTCAGGATTTTGAGGTCGGGCCAGCATTCTGTGGGTGGGTCCACGACCTTGGGCCGAGCCAGAACATACCCGTGTCCGATACCGTAGTGGCCGATGTCATCGAATTCAAAGTGCGTGGCCGCCGGAAGTACGATATCTGCAAGAAGGGCTGAGGGCGTCATGAAAATATCCGATATTGCGAAAAAATCAAGCTTCATCAAGGTATCGTAGGTCTGACGACTGTCGGCATATCCGAGCATCGGATTCACACATTGCATGTAGGCTGCTTTTACGGGGTAGGGGAATCCTTCGAGAACCGCCTGTCTGAAGAACGCGGGCGGGACGGTCATCATTCTGGGAATGGTCTGATGGTATGCATGAATCATTTCTTTTCTTTTTGAGGGAATCAAATCCGTTCCGGCAAACTTGCCCAAACCCAGAATCTTGGGCTCGTTTGCCTGAATGTTGCCGCCCGGAACATCCAGATTTCCGCATATGGCCATCAGAGAAACCAGGGCCCTTGCCGCATCAAACGTATAAATATTGTGTTCGATGGGGTTTCCCCATTGGATTGCGGCTGGAGGGGATTCGGCATAAAGCCTTGCGGCCTCTTGGATGCGATCAGGCGGCACCCAGGTGACTTCCGCCAGGGTTTTTAGTGTGTACTTGCCGACATGACGGGTCAGGGCTTCAAACCCATACGTCCACCTGTCAACAAAATCATGATCGTAGCGTCCCTCCTCTATGATTACTTTCAGGAACGCCAGGGCCAGTGCGTGATCCGTTCCGGGTCTAAGTTGCAGCCGGTATTTGGCCTTTTTGGCAAGATCCGTTTTTTTCGGGTCCACAACGATGAGTTCCGTACCGTTATTTAACTGCTCCAAAAGCAAACTGCAGATCTCACCCTCTTCGTTGGTGGCGGTGATGTTGCTTCCCCACAAGATGACCACTTTACTTCGATGATGGAAGTCGGCCACGGGATAGAAGCCGCAGGTATGGATGCCGGTCACTTCCCTGGGAGCATGACAGACGTCCTGAAGGGCCACCAGATTGGGCGAGCCGAAAACGTTCGCCAGACGGATCAAAACCAGATGCTCCATGCCTTTCGGCATCCCCTGGCAAAAGGCAACACTTCTGGCGCCATGCTGTGCTTTAACCTGGTTGAGGTTTTCGCAGATCGTTTTGATCGCCTCGGTCCATGTTATTCTTTCCCATTTTCCTTCCCCCCGATTTCCAATCCGTTTCAGGGGGTGCTTCAGACGGTCGGGATGCGTCAATCGGTCCGGGGAAGCCAGTCCTTTTGGACAGATATAGCCCCGGTTCAAGAATCCATGGGGGTCTCCTTTGATCTTGACAATCTTGTTGTTTTCAACCGCCACCAACAGGCTGCAACCGCCGTGGTCCATTCGGGCGCAATGCGTCTTCACCCAACGAATATCGTCTGTCATCTCATTCGTCCTTTCTCGATTTTTATGCTCATTCACATGGTAATGAACCGCGGGATCAATTGCAACCTCTCTTCAGGGGCGCGCGATTTCAGGAACCCTGGGTATTTAGGGACCCCGGGGTTCAGCCTTTTTTCGGAATGCTCGCATCGGCGTCGACGGTCGATCGGAAACGGCTATTTCCGCATGAAGCATTTCTAAGCTTTGAAAAGCAAATAGAGAAGGACACCGATAAGGATGATCAGGAGACAAATGGTAGGAACCAATTCTCGCCATACACTGCGATGGGGCGGAACCCATGTCCCGTCTTTTTTGTAATGTCCCGGGACGTATGTCCACCCTTTTTTCACTGCCATTCCCTTTGCCGCTCCCGCCGATGTCAAGCGGTGAAATAAAATAGAAACACGAAAGGATTTACGACTTACTTGACCATTTTTCGGGATCAACTGCGCATGTATGCGCCCGCCCGGGTGCAAACCGATCCGGTCCGGTCAAAATCGGTTTCCCCACCGTTTCCTCGATTCCCCGTAACATCCCTTTAAAGACCCATTGATGGAAGGGATAGAGCATGTACCAGTAGATGAGTCCAAAAAGACCTTTGGGTAAGAACCGCGAGAGTTGCT
>JAWOGN010000056.1:0-8389 GCA_046496815.1 Desulfatiglandaceae bacterium | reverse complement strand
TCCCGCAAAATGCCATTTTTCAACATGCCAGCGGAACAAAGACCATGGTTGAGCATGGCAAAAAGCCTTTGAGAATTGATCTGAATCAATTCAAGCTGCACATCCGTATTGAAGGGGGACTTGATTCGAGTTTCCATTTCGATACGCCATCCCGTCGGTTTTACCTCTCGGTAATCACACTTGTGGTCAATGAAATGAAAAAGCGAGGGAAAATTACCTCCATCCCTCTGGAAGAACACCACGATACCCTTTCGCTGCTCAATGAAACAATTGGAGGCTCCGCCGGATCTTCAAGAAAGCAGAATTTACTGAGGAGGATTTACAGGAAATGGAAAACCGCGCTTCCTAACTTGGAAACTGCCCCACTTTTCAGGGTACTTGGACGGGAAAAGGAATATGACGACACCGTGGGAAGGGCCTACAGATTCTCGGAAGAAGAGAAAGATCTCTGGGCAAACTTGTTTGAATACAAAGGCAGCGAGGAGAATGTCAGGTTACGGTTTTCATTGGATAAACTGGGGATGAGCTTAGGTGATGTTGTCATAACCTACGAAGAAGGCCCAAATCTGAATGACGCAACTGCCTGGCATCGGTTCATTGAGCACCTCAAAAAAAGCAGGGGAAAAGAGGGGAGGGTTCCCGGTGAGTTCGATAACCAAACCGAACCGAGGGACGGGATTTACAGATCATGGAAATGGCGTCGATTTAGGCCCTTAGGGATTCAGAAGTCCTCTTTGATCGTTTTTGCATTCTTGCTTGTTGGGCTCACAGCCGTTGCGATCTGGCGGACTTATCTCGCCCAGCCCCCTTCCTCTCAACGGATCGTTGCCGTTAAGCAGTCCATTGCGGTCTTGCCTTTTTCAAACTTAAGTGGCGAACCGGAAAAGGAATACCTCGCTGATGGGATCAGCGAAAACATTATCACATCCCTTGCCAAGATCCCTGAGATGTTGGTAATCGCACGAAATTCGAGCTTCGTTTATAAAGAGAGGCCGCTGGATGTCGGACAAATTGGTAGAGAGCTCAACGTGCAGTACGTTTTGGAAGGGGCAATCCAGTCGACCGGGAACCGTTTGCGGGTGACCACCCAGTTGGTGGACGCCGACTCAGGCTACCACCTCTGGGCAGAGAGCTTTGATAGGGAAATGAAGGACTTTTTTGCAATTCAAGATGAAATCACATTAACAGTCCTTAAAGAGCTTCAAATAAAGCTGACGAAAGGCGAGAGCCTCCGGTTGCGGAGTGATACAAGGAATCTCCAGGCGTGGATTTGTTTTGCCAAATGCATCAGCTCTTACGATACTTTCAGAAAACAGGAATACGCCAAGGGCATTCAACTGCTTGAACGAGCGGTTGAGCTGGACCCGGAATACGCTTCTGCCTGGGCACTGCTGGGCATGCTCCACTATGACTTTTATAGGCGTGATTGGTGCGATACCGGTGAGTCCGCGGCTGCCTCTCGCATGCGAGGGATTGAACTTGTGGATAAGGCTCTGAAAATGGACGAATGCAACCTTATGGGCCTAAATTGCAGGTCAGCAATTTGTAATCATGAAAGGCAATGGGATGATGCCTTGGCAATGCTGGAGAAGGCGAATGCTGCCGTCCCCGGCGACACTTCCACCTTAGCGAATCTTGCAAAACACAAATTCTCTTTGGGAAGATTTAAAGAAGCAATCGAACATGGTGAGCAGGCCATCCGCCTTGACCCTTTTCACAGTTCCTGGCAACTATGGTACCTGGCTCGCACCTACAACTGGTCCGGACGATATGAAAAGGCCCTTGAAGCCTTTGAAAGAATGCTGAAACTATGTGAAAAAGAGAATTGTTCCGGGAGTTATGTGGCCGGAATACGAACGGAAATGGCAATGAGCTACATAGGGCTTGGCATGGAAAAGGAAGCGCGCGCTCAAATTGCAGAGAGTCTCCGCTTGAATATAACTATAGAGAGCCGACGCGAATATTTTTTGAGAAAATTCAGAGATCCGTCCCATGTGAAGAAAATAATCGGCGCCCTGCGAAAGGCGGGGGTGCCGGAGTAAGTCCTGTTTAACTGCAAAAACATCCTGACCGGAACATAAAAAAATACCTTTCTCCGGGGAGACCTCCTCAATTGAGGGCACATAGAAATGCGAGCCGTGATCTAACTTTGCACAGAATCCTGTTGCATATCATTTTGACTCAATTGCTTTGAACCAAGCAGGTCTGTTGATGTATCTTAATGATATCAAACGCTTAATGTGATCCGAGATAAACCTGAATTTGGTAAAATACCGCATCACAAGGTTTTCAGCTGCAGTAGTCTTTTACTCGGCTTCAGCGAAAGGTTAAAGCCCCCTCTAATCGCTGGTTGCCAATCCCAAAATTCATGCCTGACCTAATTCCAAAAGATTGATCATACATTTGAGTAAGATACTTGTTAAACTCAATCAAAGCTGTGTGTATTTTCGCTTCCAACAAAATAAATCCTACAGCTAGAATTCGATTCCGAGACCCACGATCAAATAGAAATCGTCCTGTTCAGGCTCTATCCCATCGGCATCGGGTTGAGGATCTTGGATTCGATCCCAAACAAGAGATACATCCAAATCAAGCCAACGCGTTAATTCGGTTTCGAATGCTGCAACCATATGATGATTGTAGGTGCCCGATGCCTCGTTCAGTATTTGGAAGTTATAAAGGAAATCAAAATCTATGGTCTTGGTTAATTCAGTATTGAAATGGGTCTGTACCACGAAAGCAGCTGTCGATTCACTCGAGTTCTCTCCAGCCGCAACACTGTCAAAAAGAAACAGCTGATGATGCACAGCCAGATACGTCGGACTAAAAGATCCTGTGATCTGCACAAATCTCTTTTCATTGTTTTTTTTCTCCTTACTTTGGGTCGAAACTGTTTCGAAATTGCCGTATACTTTCAGCCAACCTGAAATTTGACTCTCATTCAATCACCATGTAGCGGAGTGCCTCATATTGACACTTTGTACCTCCAAGATGGCTCTTCCCAAAAGGCCCCGCTGGCCTTCGTGGAATCCGGCATTGAACCTGAGACCAGCCCCCTTTAAATTCGTGACACATTGGGGAACCTCATTGACGCCGGCGATGTGTCAATCATTCTGTGAACAGCGACGACAGCATGTGTATCCGGCTGGATCTCCTTGAACTCAAATCGGGAAGTCAGACAAAAAAAGCATCATTCAAGAAGTCTCTTCCTCGTCAGTCGTTGCGGTATCTGCTCGAGAAGATCCTGTGAGCGCCTGGGGCGCTGGGGCGTCTGCACTGCGCAAGTGAAGGTCTCGCTGAGGAAACGGGATTTGAATTCCCCTTTCCCGAAACTTGCCGTCGATCGCCTGGTTCAGTTCGCTGCGCACAATGATCATGTAGTCGATATCTTCGATCCAAACTCGAACTTGGAAGTCAAGCGAACTGTCCCCGAACCCCATGAAAAAGATCGACGGCGCAGGGTTCTGGAGAACACGTGGGTTTTCCTGGGCGCACTCCTGGAGCGTTTGAAGCACCAATGGCACGTCCGAACCATAGGCGACCCCAATAGAGAGGACAATGCGCATGTTGCGGTCGGCCAAGGTCCAGTTGGTGACCTGGTTGGTGATCAAATCGCTGTTGGGAACAACGATGTCGGCGCGGTCAAATGTCTGAATGGTGGTCGCTCGGAGTCCGATGTCCCGGATGGTCGCCCAGTCATTGCCCAATTGGATGATGTCCCCCACCTTGACGGGCCTCTCAAACAGCAGGATCAGACCGCAGACAAAGTTGTTCACGATGGTCTGAAGTCCGAAACCGATTCCCACGCTGAGTGCCGAGGCGATGATTGTCAGGTTGGTTAGCTCGAACCCCAGTGTTGCCAGCGCCAGCAGAACGCCCACCAGGATAATGGCGTAATGCAGCAGACGCAAAACGGAGACGCCGATTCCCGGATCGACCCGCCGTCGGGAGAATACGTTTTGCATCAGGAAAAACTGCAGGGCCCGAGAGACAAGCAGCGCGCCGTATAGGCAGGCTGTCGCCGCCAAAGCCAGGCCCAGCGTGATCCGGGTATTGCCGACGGTGACGCCGAAGGTCAAAACCTGATAGATAAGATCCCAGGAGGTGTCAAACACCCGCCAGGCCTGCAGCACCGCCCCGAAAAACAACAGCAGGACCAGCAGGTTGAGCGCTTTGGCGGTGCGGTCAATAATCGCAGTGGCCTGGGTCCGCAGAAAGGGAATTTTTCGGGCGGCATGGCTCCGCAGTGAGGATTCCAGCAAACCGCGGACCAGAAGCATCGACAACCAAGCCAGGACGATGATAAATACCGTTCGCAGTGTGGCTTGGAAAATAAGCAGGGCCAGAGAGCTGTAGCCGGATATTTCGATGACGGCAACACTCGCACTGGCGATGGCCATGCCGATCAAGATGCCGGCAGAGATACGAGACCTTGGGGGCGTGGCAGGACGCCGCAGAAAACACACAAACAAGATGGCAAGGCCTGAAGCTATCGAGACCAGGTAAATGCGGAAGATCGGCAAGGGAAGTCCGATGATGGTCAGCAAATGGGTTGCCAATATGATTGCCACGAGCAAGTAGACCAGCACGGACCGGTGTCGATTGTCGATGATACTGCCCAGCAGCCGGGCGGTGGCCATCAAGATGATGGCCGTCAACAACAACTGCCACATCGCCGGCATGGGCTCGTAGAGGCTCCAGCACAGGGCGGTGGAAATCAGCAACCCCACCGACTGCGGCCGGCGTCGCATAAAACGCAACGACTCACTGCCCTCCAAAGTTTTTCCCGCCCTGCGGATACCGAAAGTGATGACCAAGCAAAGCAGGAGGTGGAGGCCGATTATCCAACTGGACCGGACGAAAAAACGGGTTTTCAAACTCAAGAGTTGTCTCAAATTTGAGCTGAGATCGAATAACATCCAGCGGCCGAACTGGTTGAAAAACGCCGGCGAGTAAAGGGGTGGTGAAAAATCGCGCAAAAATTTGCCCCGGGCGTTCGAGATCATCGATTGCACTTCGCCAAGCAGTTGGTTGACGCGCACCTGGACATCGGACACCCGCTTCTGGACGGCCATCATCGCTTTCATTTGCCGAAGGAGACGTGCTTGCGCGGTATCGATGCTTCGGCTGGCATTTTCGAATGCGTTTGCAACCATGGGCAGCGTCGTATCTGCTTCGACGGCGGCCTCCCATTGATTCCAGTACGCCAATTCTGTCCGCCATTCCTTGCGCCATTCGTCAATTTTTCGAAGCCCCGCAATCAGCGGCTGGCTGACATTTTCCAGATTATGGTTGGCGGATTCCACCCATCTGAGAAATTCCACCAGCCGCTCATATCGCAAACGATCTTCTTGTTTCAGCGTTGACAGCTTTTCGCTCAGGGAGTCGACGGACGCCTCCAATTCGTTCAACTGCGAATCGATCTCACCCCGATCCGGCATGGCCTCAAGCTCGCGCGTCAAAGCCTGCAGTCTCTCTCCGAGCGCGGCGGCTTTCGGAATCAAATCCGACAGCCCCGAAGGAAGATTGTCTTGAACTTCGAGGGCATTCGATTGAGCGCCGGCATTTTCATCAGACGCCCCGGAAAAGGCGGGACAGGCGACCACGCCAAACCACAAAACGACCGCTACAATAATCCATCGCCGGTCAGGAGCACTGAGTGACAAAATCCGGGAAAGTTGCGCCTGTAAAAGAACATGAAGGCGGAAGAGAGCCCTTTTGATCCGGCTCGTAGCGGCATGAAGTGAAGGGATTTTCTGAATAAGGGTCATCGTGTGCCTTTCGGTCAGTCGTGTTTTTCTTATTTGACGGAGTGAGATCCTATCCAAAATTTACTACGGTTTCTGAATCACCGTGCAGCAGCAAGAATCCACCATCGAGTGGTTCAGGCTAGAAAAAAAAATATAATGAAGCCTGAAGTGTATACCAGTGCTCCGCACCGCCTCCCACCGCCCGATCAATCGCTTCTCCCGGTATGCCCACTGATGCAATCCCCTGAAAAAAAAGATGTTTGCCGATGTAGTTAAACACAGTCAGCGTCACTTCCTGCCCAATGTCCCTTGATTTCAGCGTTTGAAGCGGTCCAATTCCGCCGAGGTTGTTCAACTCGTCGGCCCGGTGATGGAAATAATCAAGGCTAAACTCCAAAGTGTCAGCGGGTTTGATACTGAACGTCGCTCGGTTGGTGATAAGATTCGCGTTCTTATACACTTTGCTGAAGACAATGCCGGGCAGAAAGTTGCCCAATCCACCCGAGAACAGCGGGTCAAACCGCTCGAAGGTTTGCGTGTCGGGCTTGTCCCCGGCAAATATCGACCACCGGTAGCTGAATGCCGGTCGCCAGGAATACTTCTCAGCCTGATATCCGACCCAGACATAGCCTGCTTGAGCCGACATATCAAAGTCCTCATGGTCCTGATAGGCATACTCTGCCTTGATCCATGAGCCGTTCAGGCCGAAAAGCTTCGTCATCGAAAGGCTCGGGTTGAATGTCCGGAGACCTTCCCGGGGCAGCCGGCGGCCGTCCGGTGTCCGGTAGATGGATTCTGATTCAGGGACGTAGAAATAAGTGAAGGCGGCATTCGTATTGGGGCATTGGTACTGCAGATTGACCCCAAATAACCGGGTATCCGTCGCAATTTCATCAATCTCGCTCGGTTCAATCAAGAACGTGTCCAAACTAAAACCAAAGGCCTTGGCACGGACGAGAACCGTGTTCTCCGAGGCCAGGCGAGGACCGAGGTAAAGGGCCGCGCGTTCCCCAATCGACGTGGAGACCGGGATCTTGGACAACAGAAACCCGTCCCTTAGTTGGTAGATTTGTTTGCCAATGGAAACATCCACCAGAGAATTTTTACCCGGCAAGTCCCAAATCAGCCCTGCATAAAGCTTCTCGAAGTCTCCATAGCCCCAGCTTCCAGAGTTGTAGATGTCATTTCCGTCCGTGCCTGACAACAGATAGGATACCGCCCCATATGGATACAGCGGGTAATCGGAAAGCTGAAAAATCCCGCCCAAACCCGGTTCGATATATCCTTCAACCCACGTGGAAGTTCCCGGGCCCAGCGGGTCTTCGGCAGTCGGGTTGTTTTTGTTGAAGAGCTCACCGTACCCGCCAAACCATGGATCGGTATCGCTGAATAGGCCGACCCCGCCGTTCAGGATAAAGACAAACTTGGACCGATCGTTTTCAAATATCGTTGGAAAGTCTTGTATATCGCGGCTGGACAGCATGCCTTTGGGTTTTTTGGGCACGATTGCCGCTTCTTCCAGCGGTGAGACCAATATGGCCACCACCACCCGGCCGCTAGGCACCGTTTCAAAAAACCGCAATTCAGCCGATTGCACTGAATCGAGCTGCCGCACCCGTTTCAGCCCGAAATCCACGACAATCCGCCGGAAGGTCTCGCTTTCACCGATGGCAAACGCAGCGGCCACTTCTTTTTTGAACGCCTCATCTTTTGCCGGATCGCCTGCGGGTCTCTCCAGATGAATGTAGACCAGACCAATCGGCAGACCCTCTGCAAGTTGCGGCTGAATCTCGACGCCTCGCGTTGACTCGGCGTTAAGGGTCTCACCACTCGCAGCAACCGGTCCTGACCAATTTAAGGCAAAAAAAAGAGCCGACAACAAAATCCATCTGTGAATAAGGCGGTGAGCCACCGGGGTCTGGTTCATAACGGGAAGTATTATTTGTAGAGGTCCTGATGGCAGTGAATGCAGGCCATTTTCCCCTGCTGGTTGTTCATGCCGTCCTTGTCGTGCCACATGTCATCAACCCCGTGGCAGATCAGGCAAGTCTGATTCTCTTCCTCAAACGGGTAATGCCGGGGACGGTATCGACCCTCTGCATACAGGTTGAGCATCGACACCGTCTGATAGATCACCTCACCGGTCACCTTGGCGCAGCGGTCTTTTTTTTGTTTGGAGGTCACTGTGGCGCCGGCCGCCAGGGTCCACTGGGAAACGGAAATATGGCACAGCGGGGTTTTTGCGTTTCGCTTCACCTGATTCGGAAAATAGCAGATGTCATCAAATCGCTGCGTGGGAAAGTCGGTGCGGCTGTACCATTGAAACAAATCATCCGTCATTTTGACGTAAGTATTCTGCTTGTCAAAGGCAACCAGGTTGTAGTAGTGGGCGGCCACACCCAGTGCGCCGCACAGGGTCCCTTGACCCCCGTAGCCGGCCTGTGCGATGCCAAACATATACTCCGGCATCGTCGTCCAGGGATAACCCACCGCATCTCTTAGAAGGCCGAGGACCCCCAGCCAGGCGGCGTGGCCTCAGCCGCCGATGTCATGATAAAAACGGTAGGCACGTGAACCCGCTTCCATGGGATCGATCTTAAGCCAAGGCCAAGGCAGCGCCGGCGGTGCGTCTGCCGATG
>JAWOGN010000001.1:0-3024 GCA_046496815.1 Desulfatiglandaceae bacterium | reverse complement strand
CCGCATCGAAATCATGAATCGCCCCGCACATGGTACAGATCAGGTTGATATGCGGATAGACATTGGTCTCATGCCGGTTGTCCGTCGCCTGGAAGTCCATTACTTTGACCAGGCCCATCCTCGCCAATGTCTCCAGTGTGTTGTAAACGGTCGCCAAGCTGAGACCCGGAAAGGCTTTTCTTGCTTCTTCGAAGACCCGGCGCGCACTCGGGTGGGTATCGGTGGAAGCGATGTATCTGAGAATCGCACTTCGCTGCCGGGTAATCCGACATCCTGAAGTGCGAAGCACTTCCTTGAGTTCTTCTTCCGACCGACGGCCGATTTTAGACCTTCCTCCCATATTTTTCAAATTAGAACGATTCTAATTACTCATGTCAAGGAAAGAATTTTGCCGATTTTGCGACTGTGAACTGTGAACTCCAGGAAATCCGAAACAACCGGTTTCACCACGATATGGGCCATCTTCTGCCCACCGATAAGATACGGCAAGACAACCTTGTTGGCACCTGCCCGGATCAGCTTTTTCTCCGCATGCTCCTCCTCTGCCCTCGCAAGGATAAAAAGCTCGGGATTCAATCCTCGGGCGCTCATGGTGATGAACACGTTGTCCGCGTCTGAGGCCACTACAGACACGAGTCCCTTCGCCCTTTCGATGTGTGCCTCGCTAAGAATGTCTTCATTGGTGGCATCACCGACAATGTGAGGGATTCCCTCTTCTTCAAGTCCTTGCATGGCGCTCCCGTTGTCGTCAATCACCACGATTGGAATATTGTTCGCCTTCAACTCACGGCAAATGATCCTGCCGAGGCGGCCATAGCCGCAAATAATGTAATGGTTCTTTATGGATCGGATCTTCTGTCCCAATTTGCGCCTCCCGAAGATGGATCTTACCTGCAGCTCAACCATCGCCTGGGCAACCATACCCAACAGATAAGCGATGATGCCCACTCCAAAAAGAATAATAAGGATGGTGAATATTTTTCCCTGTTGAGAGAGATCGGCGACTTCCCGGTAACCGACGGTGGCGATGGTAATGACCGTCATGTAAAGAGAATCAAAAGGGCTCCAACCCTCGATAAAAACGTACCCGGTTGTTCCTACAGAGAGGAGTCCCAGGAGGATCGCCATCCCTTTGAGGATCCTCCTAAAACCGACGGAGTGCAGCTTTCCATCCCCGTCTTTCATATTGAAATCCTTGTTTGGGCTTGGCTTATGGGATAATGGAAAGCCCGCTGCCCTATGGGTAAGCCGACCGGCTTGTCTGGAAACTCAATGAGATTCTCAAAAACTTTTTCGAGCGCGATCATAAGCGACTCAGAGGCTTGCAGTTCGATCTTGATCTTTGTGTTGCCTTTCTCTACCCTGTTTCTCATGCTCTGTCTAATTTGAATCATGCGAGGGTATTTGAGCTCATTGTCAGGGGTAAAGCGTTTTTTTGCCCAGGACTATACGGGATTTGGCTTTTTGTGGCAACAATATAACCGGTCCATGATGATATTGTGAATCTTGCACCTTAAATATCACCCGGGTTAAGCGGTTCAGCGTTCAGCGCCGCCTCTGGCCGCCGAAGCGGCCAGAGGCGGCGCTGAACCTAAAACCTCTCAATTTAGGTATCAAACAGTTTGCGGTTTTAATGTCATATTTTGCGTAGTCGGGACTCATCGGAAAGGGAGATATGTTTAGCTTACCAGACTTGTCCATATTCCTGTTGGCGGCCTTGATCCTTTTGCTCACGCCCGGTCCGGCCGTGCTTTATATTGTAGCGCGCAGTCTGGATCAAGGCCGGTTGGCTGGATTTGTGTCAGTTCTCAGTATCGAGGTCGGCAACTTCGTGCATGTATTGGCAGCGACCTTGGGATTGTCTGCCATACTCGTTTCATCGGCAGTGGCTTTCTCCATCGTTAAATACCTGGGTGCCGCCTATCTCATTTATCTGGGAGTGCGCCGACTTCTTGCACGCGAGACCACATATCAGCTGAGGACTTTCCAGCGTCAGCGCCTGAGACGCATTTTTCACCAGGGCGTGCTGGTGGCCATACTGAACCCGAAGACGGCCCTATTCTTTTTCGCTTTCTTGCCCCAATTCGTCGATTCCTCAAAAAGTTCATTTACGCTGCAGCTGTTGACCCTGGGATGTTTGTTCGTACTCATGGCCATTGTCACAGACAGCCTGTATGCTCTGTTAGCGGGTACCTTCGGACAATGGCTCAAAGGCACTCGCGCATTTCTGCGGGTTGAACGGTATTTGGTCGGAACCGTTTATATTGGATTAGGAGTAATGGCCGCACTTGCGAACACCGACCGTCACTGAAGCGCAGCAGAGTTGTGCCCAACATCAACGTTCAGTCTGAATCGATTCCCCAGTGGTTGACGCCCCCATAAAAACCCGGATGCCCTCAACATTCATACAAGAATTATCGGCCGTTACAGCCGGTGCTCCATATTCCAAAACAGATTAAGACCTATGGATCGATTCAAATGAGTCAGGCTCAACTATCTTGCACAGGATATCAAGCCGAAGGTTCTTCTGCGCTCATTCGAGTGACCAACGTCTCCGGCGTGCTTATAAGTAGCGGTATTCGGATCAGAATGTCCAGCACGATGACGAATAGGAAGACATATTGCTGGCCAACGGTGTTCATTAATGTACCGGCCCAGTAAGCGGCGGCGGCGGCAAGAAGCATCCGGCAAAAGCGCGTAATGCCCATCCAGCGCCCCATCTGCTCTGGAGGCACCATCTCAAAAGTCATGGCACCGGTAATAACCAGGTTAATGGATAGAAAACCCAGCAGCACGCCGGAAACAACCAAGTAAAATGAGTTCGGCGCCCAGATCAAAAATAAATTGGAAGCCCAAAAAAGGGGTGACACCAAATAAAGGACTTTCTTTCTTCCAATAGAATCAGAGAGCCGACCAAGCGGGATACCCAGAAGCAATGGGGTTAAGGCAAAACCGGTGACCATCGCACCGAGCACAAACTAAGGAGATCCGCCGCGTCGTCCCGGTCGTCGAGGGCCTGGCCGC
>JAWOGN010000385.1:0-3355 GCA_046496815.1 Desulfatiglandaceae bacterium | reverse complement strand
GTCTCCATACCTACAATCACCGTGCTGACCGGTAGACTGAAAGCGTAACGCAGGGATCGCTCCACCTCATGGGTAAGGCTACCAATTCCGAGAACTTTCATGCCTATGGTTGCGACCCCCTTTGCGTTGGCCATGGGGAGGAATTCCTCAGCAAAACTGAGCATGAAATGGTCCAGCGCGGACAGGGCAATGAGGGCGCTGTCAAATGGAAAGCGGTTGAGAGCTTCTACCAAGATTTGCGGGTCAGTGTGGCTACTGATGCTAATGTAGCGTACCAACCCTTCCTCACGGGCTCTTATCGCCGCCTCAAGCGCGCCTCCTTTACCGGTGAATGCGTCTAAACGGGCATAGTCCCAAACGTCGTGAAGTCTCCACTCATCTACGTAATCGGTTTGAAGTCTGCTCAGGCTCGTATCCAGTTGACGACGAGCTTGGTCGCGCTGGGTCTTTACGGTTTTGGTAGCGATCCACATCTCCGGCCGTCGGTGCTTGACTACCTTTCCAAGGCGGGTTTCCGCTTGACCATCAGAATAGATCCAAGCAGTATCAAAATAACGGATGCCTCGGTCCAGAGCAGTGTTGACTATCTCAATCGCCTCATCTTCGGTACAGTTATGTTCGTCTACAATCCGTTGTCCGCCAAAGCTAAGTATAGGAAAGAATTCTCCCGTCTTTCCAAATGGCCTGATTTCCATCATATTCTCCTTACGTTAGCTGAGACCTGAAGATTCAAGATGGCCGAAATCGTGGCACCGGAGTGGTGATTCCTGGTACTCTGGCCACACCCGCAAGTATCAGCCGATTTCAGATATCCACTTTTTCCTAGGAAGCTTTGCGCTCTTCCAAGAACGATATCACATGAATGCTCAGGCCTGGTACCTACCGCACATTCCTGGCAGATGAGATCAGGTTTAACTGTTTGGATTTTGCAAATATTTCGGTTTAGGATGATCGGGGTCTCAGCTTCTGACACTTGCCGATCAAGGGCCTCTCTTGGCACACGCATGCGTGTTTAGATGTGCGCTGCAAGCCACGCTTCCACATCATTCAGCACCAGGGCACGTTCCGGTTCGTTGAACACCTCGTGATACAGCCCTTCGTAGACTTTTATGGTCTTGTCTTTGGAACCGGCTTTGTCGTAAAGCATCTGCGCCCCGCTTGGGTCAACGAGTTTGTCTTCACTGCCCTGCAAAACAATTAACGGCAGATTAATCTTGTGCGCCTCCGTCGTGATGTGCCGTATGGCTTTTACCAATTCCGCGGCCAACCGTGCCGGGGTTTTGCCCGTGAAAACCAGCGGATCATTCATGTAAGCATTTACCACTTCCGGGTTACGTGAAATACGAGTCGCATCCAACTTCACCAGTCCCATTTTTGGTATCAACGCCGAAAGGAGTTTCCCCAGGACGATGGTCGCCTGTGAGATGTTATCGCCGACTTTGACGAGCGGTGCGGAGATGACGGCGCCTGTAAAATCGGACTGATGCGAAAGCAAGAAATATGACCCGATCAAACCGCCCATACTGTGACACAGCAGGAAGATGGGCTTTCCGGTCTGCCGGCCTTTGACCATCTCACAATAAATCCTCAGCGTGTCAGTGTAATCTGTGAAGCGGTCAACGGCTTCGCGCATGCCCTCTGACTTGCCGTGGCCGATCTGGTCAAACCCATAAAGCGCGTAGCCGAGCGGGACGAAGTGGTTGACCACGTTCATGTAGCGCCCGCAATGCTCACCCAGTCCGTGAACCAGAAGCAGCACGGCATTCGTATTTCCGTCAGGAAGCCAAGCTTGATAATAGATATTGGCGTTCCTCACACCCTTGAAATGGCCTTCGATATGATTCATAATCACCACCAAGTACCGAGGCGCGCGACGCATTCCGCTGAGATGCTTAACCTCGTTCTTCCTGTAATTTGACCACCACCTGGTAGCACTTGAGCAGACGATCACCGACCAGTCCGGCTAACCGCTTATAGAAAAGTAAACCAGTACTCGGATGCCTCCTCAGCACTTCATCAAGTTTTTCTTTGTTGATCTTGACAAGCTTGCTCGGCTCTGCACACTCCACCGCGGCGGTATATGTATCTCTGCCGGCTAAACTGGACCAGCCGACTGACTCTCCCGGTCTTATCGCCACATGTGTTGTTTGTTTGGCCCCGGCCACTTTGACATTGAGAGCACCGGCCTGTAACACATAGAAATCATCGGCAACCGCACCCTCTTTGATAATGACCGCGCCTGAATCGTATGACTCAACTTCCATGACCCCGGCAAGCTCCTGCTCTATTTCCTCGCTCATGCCTTCGAAAAGATCTATCTCACGAATAATCATGACAGACTCCTTCCCCTGGGTGGGAGTTGACTGACAAAAATCGGATTTGTCAAAACTTGAGCTGCCCGGCACCTCAAATCCGGCGCCATTTCAGATATCCTAAAATCCCGACATAATTCGGTTCATGGGAGCTTCAGTTATTTTGTCCTCCCAACAGAAAAAAACTCCCTGTCCGGAGCGAGGTTGGCAGAATTTGAGATGGTATTCCATGGTGTGACCCCTTGTCTTGCTGGAGGTTAGAGAAATAAATTTGATAGTCTCGTAAAAAGTCGTCACCCCGTTTAAAAACGCCGGCCCGGTTCTCCTTGACTGTCTGAAAAGACTGGATTCCGGTCTGCACCGGAATGACGGAAAATGGCTATATCCGACTTTTTACGATTTCATCAAATTTGATTCGGCTTAATTTTAATGGAAGGAGGTAAAGACAAAATAAAGAAGAAGTATTTGAATGTCAAGCGGAAGGTTTTTTTCTAAAGAACAACGGGAGCAAGGAAAAGTATTGCTTTTCTTCAACAAAAAATTCAAAATCAGACACCGATTGAGAAATTGTATCCATTTAGATTCTTGAAAAAAACTCGTTGGCGGCACAGAAGGGGCCGGTGGGCTTTCTTTCAGAAGCCGCCAAGGTTTCCATCGTTTCTTGGGTAAAAAACGTCAGCGCATTGGCAGAGTTCCGGGTCCAGGGAGATCAGAGAGGAGTCATTATGAAGTTTGTCATTATTGGTGGGGATGCGGCGGGGATGAGCGCAGCAAGTCGCGCAAAAAGGAACATTCCCGATATGGAAGTGACCGTGTTGGAAAAGACATCGGATGTCTCTTACAGCGCCTGCGGCATGCCGTACAACATCGCCGAGCCCGAAGTCGCCATAGAGTCACTCGTGATGCGGCAGGCGCATGTCTTTCGGGAAAGGCAGGGCATCGACCTGAGGATAGGGCACCGCCTGGAGTCGATTGACCGCACGGAAAAAGTGGTTTCCGGCCTGGATTCCGAGGGCAAGGGGTTCGAGGTCCCCTACGACAAG
>JAWOGN010000254.1:0-3013 GCA_046496815.1 Desulfatiglandaceae bacterium | reverse complement strand
CCTGGGCGGCGGGTCTTGAAGTGTCTCCGTATCTGATTCACACCATTATTGTAATCATTTATTTATTTCTGGGCTGCTTCTTGGACGCCATATCCATGATGGTGTTGACCATGCCGGTCATTTTTCCGGTCATCCTGGCGCTCAACTTCGATCCCATTTGGTTCGGTGTGATCGCGGTATTGATGATGGAGGCAGGGCTGATTACCCCGCCGATGGGTCTGAACATATTCACGGTTGCGGGCGTGGCAAAGGACACACCGGTTGAAACGATTTTCCGCGGTGTGGCCCCCTTTCTGTTGTCGATATTCGCCCTTGTGATTCTCATTACCCTATTTCCGGGCCTTGCCCTTTTTCTGCCGAATATGATGATGAGGTAATTCAAAGTTCCTGTTCGTTTTATTTTGAAACTCCGGCCTTGTCCGCCGGGGCAATTGATCAAAGGGAAATCTATTTGAAAAAGAGGAGATCTATATGTCGTTATTACCCGAAGTGAAGAAGCATTATGGAAAACTCAAATTTCTTATGAATGGGGAGTGGATTGAGTCACAATCCACCGATATCCAGCAGACGACCAATCCTGCAACCGGGGAAGTCATCGCAGAGTTTCCTTCCGCCACGCAGGATGAAGCGCTGCAGGCGGCCCGGGCCGCCTACGAAGCCTTTCAGGAATGGAAGAATGTCCCCATGCGGGAGCGGGCGCGCTACCTTTTCAAGGTGGTGGCCAAATTCGACGAGCATTACGATGAGCTGTGCCGCGTGCTCACGCAGGATCATGGAAGGACCATCGGTGAAGCCAGGGGTTCTGTGAGCCGGGTCATTGAAAACATCGAATCCGCATGTTCAGCGCTGTATGGACTTGCCAAGCAGAATGAACATATGGACCAACTGGCAAACGGGATCGATCAGTACCTTGTGTGGGAACCCTTGGGCGCTTTTCTCATCATTACTCCCGGCAACATTCCCATGCACGCCTGGTCTTCCTTTGTGCCCTATGCCCTTGCCGCCGGGTGCACGGTTGTGGTGAGCCCGAGCCGGCAGGATCCCGTAGCCGCAGAGATGGTCACCCGAGTGACCCAGGAGGTGGGGTTCCCCCCCGGCGTCATCAATTTGGTGCACGGCGGCAGAAGCATCAATCATGAAATTCTGTCACAGCCTGAAATTAAGGGGGTGGGATTCATCGGCTCCAACAGGGCGGGCCATCAACTTTTTGAAACCTGCGGAAAACTGGGAAAGACTTCCTCCATCAATGGAAACGGCAAGAACCATCTGGTTATTATGCCGGATGCCGATATCGAGGCTTCGGTACCGTGGCTCATGCGGGCATGCTTTGGTATGACGGGACAGCGATGTTTGGGGGTGGACAATGTGGTCATCATCGGAGACATTTACGATGAAGTGAAGCATAAATTCACGGAGGCCACCAAAGGCATGAAGCTGGGGTACGGACTCGATGAATCCACTCAGTTGGGACCCTACACCACCGAGGGGGGCAGGGAGAATATCCTCAGGTGGATCGAGGATTCGCTCAAAGACGGCGCCTCCATGGTATATGACGGAAGAGCGATCAAGGTCCCGGATTATCCGAACGGTTATTTTCTCGCTCCCACCATTCTCGAGGATGTGGATGTGGACATGCCCATGGCAAAAGAGGAAGCGTTCGGTGCGGTGGCGGCACTCATCCGGTGTGAGAGTCTGGATATGGCGATTGAATGGATCAATACCAAAACCAATCTGGGTCACTCCGCGGCGATCATGACCCAGAGCGGCAAGTACGCGCGAAAATTCATCCGAGAAGCCAATGTGGGAAACGTCGCGGTGAACCTGGGCGTTGCACAGCCCTATGCGTTTTTCCCGCTGGGGTCCCGGAGAGAGTCGTTTGTGGGAACCGCAAAATCAAGACTCTCTTCGATGAAAATGTTTATGGATGAGAAGACCGTCGTCTCCAGATGGGTGTAAATACCCGACTCTCGTCTTTTTGTGAATGCGGAGTCCCTTGCCACACGGAGTAAACCATGAAGGAAATTCAGAAGCATGTGCCGATCCGCTTCACCCTCAACGGAGCGCAAGTGGCGGTCGAGGTGGAGGCGGGAGAAACCGCCCTCGATACAATCCGAGAGCGGTTGCGGCTTAAGGGCACAAAGCAAGGGTGCGGGATTGGAGAGTGCGGCGCGTGCACCATCGTGGTGGACGGGATGGCGGTGAATGCGTGCCTCATGCTCGGCGCGCAGCTCGACGGAAAGAAAGTGCGCACCGTTGAGGGACTGTCGGCAATGGGCGGACTGACTGCGCTTCAGCAGGCATTTTTGGATCATCACGCCGTCCAATGCGGATTCTGCACGCCCGGAATTTTGATGAGCACGCAGGCGCTCTTTAATGAGAATTCAAAGCCAACCCATGCAGACATCGTGAAAGCCATCTCAGGAAACCTTTGCCGGTGCACCGGATATGGACAAATCGTTGCTGCCATCGAAGACGCGGCAAATCGGCTCGCCGGGGAGCAAGGGTGATGCGGCCGGACATCGGATATGTGAGACCGGACACCCTGGATGCGGCGCTCGACTTCCTGCAAGGCCACGCCGGAGAGACGACGGTTGTGGCCGGCGGCACCGATGTAATGGTCGATCTGCGATCCGGCACCTTAAGAAAACGTTGTCTCCTGGACGTCAGCCGTTTGTCCGAACTCAAGGGAATCGCGCTGACGGGCGATGAACTGCGGGTGGGTGCCGGGGTGACGTTGTCCGAAATTTATGCTTCGCAGACTTTAGCTCGGTTTGCTCCGGCGCTCCAGAGAAGCGCATTCACCTTTGCAAGCAAACAAATTAGAAATGTGGCATTGTTTGTCTCCATGTAAATGCTATAGTAAACCCGAATGTAGCTGTTAATAAAAATCTTAGTTCTCTTTTCAACTCTTTTTTGAACAAACGGCCCACAGTAAAATAATCTCTTAATTTTTTCTTTCTTTTTATATGGCGCCTTCTTTTTTTAATTTCCATTGTAACTCTAAGAATAAAGA
>JAWOGN010000184.1:0-2869 GCA_046496815.1 Desulfatiglandaceae bacterium | reverse complement strand
GGCCCTGCGAAACCGTTTATCATTGAAAGGTTCGATACGATGGTTGATCATGAGCTTCTTGTTCCATCCCCTGGCATTCTTGAGGATCACCATGCCCTTTTCGCGCAAGGTTTCCGCCATGTCGGGCTTGATGTTGGCCAGGTCCGCCTTGCCCGCGGCCAGAGCGATGAGCGGCTTGCCCACTTTCACATAGATGAGTCGGCTTGCCTTCGGCGGCCCCTGATAGTATGCATCGAAGGCTTCATAAAGGTAGGTCCCTTTGGCCTTATTGAAGTCCTTAAATCGATACGGGCCGCAGCCGATATAGGCCTTTGGATCGTTAAAGTTGACAGGATCATCGACGGTTTCCCAGATGTGTTTGGGAAGGATGGGCATGGTGCCTGCCACATAGGCCAGAAAAGGCGCGTACGGTCTTTCCAGTCGAATCATGATCCTGTCGGTGTCTATGATCTCGGCCCCGGCCACGGCATCCAAGGGGACCCAGCGATAGGGATGGCGTTTGAAGTAGTCGATGGTAAAAATCACATCGGCTGCGGTAAAAGGCCTGCCGTCATGCCACCGGACTCCGTCCCGGATGTGGAAGATGAAAGCTTTTTGGGCGGGTTCATACCTCCAGGACCGGGCAAGCGCCGGAATATACCCCGACGCATCCTTCCAGATAAGCGTATCAAAGACCCAGCTCATCCGCACATACCCGGGCCCTCGGGGGTAATGGCGAAAGGGATTCGGAAAACCCCAGTCACCCTTGCTGTCGGCAATGCGAACTTCCGCCACCCTGTCCTGCGCCCAAGGAACGGCCGGCCCGAAAAAACCCATAAACACAGCGACCACCGTCAGAAAAACCCAACACTTTCGAAATACTGAAATCATCCCGAATCCTCCTAATCCGGCCCAAGGATGGACCCCTGCTTGGAGTGGATGAAGTGTTTTGTTGCATCCTTGGAAACCGGTATCAATTTCGCGCAAATAGAAAACACAAAAGCCACGAGCTCTTCGGCGTTCTCACCGCATTGCCTTCGTGGCTTTCTTTTATTAACCGGGGAGTTGTCTAAAAAATACACACCGATCTTCATGATCGGTCTTTCACGGTGTTGATTATTATCATTCCGGTGTTCTTCGTCAACCTTTTTTTGATCAAAAGCCGTCCCCTGAACCGGATAGGAAGGGTGACGGAGGTCACAGTCTGATTTGTGAATGAAAGTGTAAACCCGCCGGTGATTGAAGCGCACCCGATTTCGCAAAAAGCCCTTACGTCCAACCGACGGCCAATTTCAAACCGCTGAATTCATACCCGAGTTCAACTTCTCGGCAGGAGGGAGATGATCCTTCGGGCTGTTTCTTCCACCACCGCCCTGAAGGTAATTGTCTTTTCGAGATAATCGTCGTAGGCATAGGTCACCTCCTGAGAGGCTTCCCAGGCGATCGTTCCATCCTCGGTATTCCAAATTTGAAAAAACAGACGAATGTCCGCCTGCTTGGTTCCCAATACCCGGAGCCCGAAAACACTAAACCGACTGTCGGAGTCTTGCCTGAACCCAGCGAGCTTGAGCTGAGCCACATAACGCGATCCTGCCACGTTTCCCACTTTCTGAAGCACATCACGCCTTAGAATGCCGGTGTAGCGATACTCTTCGAACATGAGTTTATACGCCTCGGCGAGGCCGTTTCGATTGATCGCGCCGAGCGTTTCCGACAGTGTCACACACTTTATCTCGGGCCGCTCTTTCATCATTGTTTCTGCAAAGGTCAGCGCCAATGCTTGCTTGTCCTCCTCTTGCGTCGTAACGGTGGAGGGAGTAATAAACGCCAGGCCATGCGTCTCTAAATCGTTCGCCCGGAGAGAAAAGGCGCGATGCTGCGCAGTCGAATGGACTTGGGGCCGAGAAGCGCATCCCGCCAAAACACCGGCGGTCAGCATCCCCATGAGCATGCCGGTCAACAGACGGTAGCGACCGAATTTCGATAGAATAGCGATCTGAGTCTCCATGAGAACCTCATTCTCAAAAAAATATGGTAAGCAGTTAAGCGATAAAAGGCATCGAATATAATCAATCGGTCGTTCGCTCCACGGAGATAAGCACTTCATTGCGCCGCAAAAACCAGGGCATGAAAGGCGGATTGTAACGCGCGAATACAGGCTCGCCGACCGGCTTGAGCCCGTGTTGCTCTATCAATGACAGCAATCGAAGTCGCCTCTGTTCGTAGCGCTTCCGACCCCAGGTCCCCGAGTATTTGAGCGCGGCCATCAGGCTGCCGGGCACCCGTTTCAGACTGACACGGTCGTCCACCGGCTCAGGCAGCGTTTCCAAAGTATACTTGGCGGGCATGAAAAACGTAATTCGCCAGGTCCCATTCTGTTTTTGCTGGTTTACCGGTGCCGTCATGGGGATCTTCTCCGCGTTTTGCTCCTGGGATACCGGCGCGGTCATGGAAATAGACTGCTTCTTTCGGTTTTTGCCGTTTATGTAGGCGGCAAGACGGCGAAACCCCTCGTTGCCGGCCGCATCAAATTCTTCTTCCACGATGGTCTCCGCCACAATCCGGGAATCATATTGTCTGAGTTCAAACTCCCCGTGACGCTCCAGAACCCTATAGGAGGCCTCTTCTAATGCCATTACATCCTCGGGAACCAGAGGATTGCTCAGTATCCCTGCGCCAAGAAATATCATTAAACAGCACATTACCTTTTTCATATGAACACCCTCGAGAAATGGAATTTTTTGAAGATAATTCATTAAAATCCACCCGTGTAAAATTTTCTACCTATCAATTTTGAAAGTCTCGTAAAAAGTCGGAAATCACCTTCTTCCGTCATTCCGGTGTAGACCGGAATCCGGTTTCTTCAATTACTTAAGGCGGATCTGGACCC
>JAWOGN010000180.1:0-4552 GCA_046496815.1 Desulfatiglandaceae bacterium | reverse complement strand
CGCTCTCCTTTTCTTTCATGGTTTCCTTCTTAAATAGACCCAAGGTTGAGCGGTTCGGGGTTAAGCGTTTCTGGTTGCAAAATACCGAACCATCCCTCCTTGTTAAGACTCGTCATCGGTTGCCTGTTTTGGGTTCCATCTTTCTCTCAATTCCCCGATGGCTTCACTATGGGCCAGGACGACCATCTCATCTCCCTTGCGAAGCTTAGTGGTGTCATCCGCGAGAGAGAACCGGCCGTCGCGATAATAACAAATGAGCCTGGTATTTTTCGGAAGATCAAGATCGGCGACGCTCTTCCCCTTCTCTTTATCCACGGTAAAGGTAAAAAACCTTGCCTCTCCCTTAATCACCGTAGAGAGTTCGAGGATATCCACGCCTTCCACCATGTCGGCCAGATACCGGCTGACCGTTCTCGACGGCAAAATGGTATCTTTAAGGTCCAGTTCCCAGCAGATTCCCTCAAATTCAGGGTCCTGGATGCTCGGGATCACCCGTTTGAAGCCTAAAGATCGTCCGACCAAACTCGAAATCAGATTGACTTGGTCGCTGTCGGTCAGGCAGAACAGCACGTCGGTTTGCTCCGGACCCACTTCGCGAAGGATTGCGGGTTTGCTCCCGTCCCCGTGGAGAAAACTGCAGTCCAGTTTATCCGAGAGATCATCGATCTTTTCCTGGTCATTTTCGATGACAACCACCTCATGGCCTCGTTCTATCAACAATTCGGCGGTCCTCACCGCGACTTCCCCGGCACCCACAAAAGCAATTCTCATGACCTAAGACAACCTCCTTCCGATCCATGTCCTGGGGTATACCATGACCAGCCAAGCAAAAATCTCCAGCCTTCCCAGGAGCATGTCCATGCAAAGGATCGCCTTGAGAAAGAACGGCATCTCAGCGGCGACCACCCCTGCCGAAAGTCCAACTGTCCCTGTGGCTGAAACCACTTCGAAAAGGGAATCCAGCGGATGATAACCCATAAACAGGAAAGGCAGCCATGAAAAAATGATCACGGCTACAAAGAGCAGAACAAGGAGGAGGGCTTCCTGGATCTCCGTCTCCTCCATGCGCCGGCCGGCTATTCGCGGTTCAACGACGGCATGCATGGCAACGCAGGCCCGTCTGAGCAACACGCGCAAAAGACTTATAATCATCAGAAGCCGCAAGATCTTGAAACCGCCGGCGGTGGAGCCGACGCCGCCTCCTACAGCCATGCTCATAATCAGCACGAGCTTGGCGGCAGCGGGGAGCTGTGAAAGCTCAATGCTCGAAAATCCCGCTGTTGTTTGGGCTGAAAAAGCGAGAATCGGAGCATGATGTAGCGCCTGCATCCATCCAAAGGGTTGTGTTGAAACCATGCAAAAAACAAGCAATAGACTCACCAACCCACCTATAATAAGCAGGCCGCGCAATTGCAGAACATCGGAGACCGGTCGCCGGCTCTTCTTGTACAGCCTGTAATAAAAGATCAAAGGGACCGCACCCGCCAGACAGACCAAGATAACCGAGGATTGAATTCCCGGACCGTCCAGTGCGGCAAGACTGGTATCATGAGGAGCAAAACCTCCTGTGGAGACCGATGCCATCGTGTAAAGCAAAGCGTCAAAGAATCCGACCCCCACGATCAATAACAACAAGATGCCCGTCCCGGTCAGAACGGCATACACGATGAGCACGCGTCGTGCGTGGGCCTTTGTACCGCCCACCAGATCCTCTTCCCTGGCTTCGGTGACAGCGAGCCTCTTGGCCGTCGTTCCCGGGCGGAACAGGAGGGCGAGGGAAAAAACGACGATTCCCAGGCCGCCATACCACTGCATCCAGGCACGAGCGAAAAGGAATGTCTCGGGCATGCTTTCCAAGCCGGTCACCGTGCTGAGACCGGTGGTGGTGGCGGCGGAGATGGCCTCAAAGAGGGCATCGGAAAAAGGCAATCCGGATCCCATCATAGGAAAAGACATCACCAGCGGTGTAAAAAGGAACATGAAAGCCACCAGAACCAGGGCTTCGTTGACCTGCACCTCCCGAGGACCATACATTCTTCCAAGGAATCCGCCGGCCCCTGCCATTGCGGCAATGACAATCGCGTATCGAAAAGTGATATGCGTCTGGCCATAGATCAGTGAGACTGCCGCAGGCATAAGCGTCAGGGCGGCGATCACCAGGCAAAGCTGTCCGAAATACTTTCTCAGGACCGAGAAACGAACAGCATAGCTGAGACCGGATGCTTGCTTGGACACAACTCACCCCGGAATTCTACCCCGCGAAAAAGCCCACCTCTTTTTCCCTATGATCAATGGAACGAAACAACGCCGAGAATCGGGCGGTGCCCCACGAAAGGTCGGTCTAAAATTCCTTCACCGCCTTGTCATAGGCTTCCGAAAGGGCCTCATAGCTATCCAAAAAGCCCTTCTTTACATGTTCCCAAGCGTTGGCTGAGCTCTGCTTCATGCTTCTTTGTCTTCCTGCTCGAACCTGGATTTGGCCTTTACAAAGGCTGCTTTCAGGATTTCCCAGGAATTGTCAAGCCCCTGCTTGAGATCCTCCCACGCCCCTTCACCGGCCTGTTGCACTTCGGCAATCTCCAGGGAATTTCAAAGGGTCATTAGCCCGATGTTTTCTTTATCTACTATGGATTGGGAGCGAAAAGAATAGGGGCGATTGTGTATTCCCTTTGGCGTCTTTATTTAGTAGAGGGAATCTATTCAATATCTCAGGCATTGTTGTATGACACGTGCTTGCCGAAAGCAAGGAGAAACGAGGGGGGGAACATGTCCAATAATTCCAAGCATGACATGGCGGAGCATCGTACGGACTGGGCCCATGAGCGCACCCTCCTGGCCAAAGAACGCACATTCGCCGCCTGGGGGCGGACAGGGATTTCCGCCATGGCGGCAGGCCTCGCAATTGCAAAGCTGCTCGGTTCGGTGGAATCGCCGTGGATTGCCCGCATCCTGGGGATGGCGTTGATTCTTACGGGGGGAATCATTTATGCGCTCGGGTTCTTGAGCTATCGTAACGCACTAAAGAAATTGGTAGAAGAAGGGGTGCGAAGTACCCCGCTCTGGGCCATCGGGGTGATTACGCTGTTGCTGATGTTCAGTGCGGTTTTTGCTCTGCTCCTGCTCTTTGAAGAGTGAGCGTGGCCGACCCTACGAAGGACATCGCAAGCGGGAGCTTGCTTTGGGCGTACCCGAGGATTTTTGTACCAGGGTGTCGACAGGGTAAGAGCCCCGACCGTTCCCATAAAGAGCAAGGTGGGGGCCGGTGACAGCATGGTGGTGGAGATCATGACAGCTCTAAAGAGGGGGTGGAAGATACCGGATGCAGTTCGCTTCTGCGTGGCTGCGGGGGCCGAAGCGGTCATGACGGAAGGCACAGAGCTTTGCCGCCGGGAAGATACGGAGCGGCTCTACGAGAGAATCGGAAATCAGGAGGGCAGTCCACGGTGCCTGCCCTCAGTAATCAGTAAGAACGGTGTACGGCGCGAGGCCCACGGTGCAAGGAAAGAACCAGGTCAGCAGAAGGCCGGTTCATAAGTTCGTGAGTTCATGGGTTCATGAGCGGAGTGGAGAGCATCGAGCTTAAGGGAAAGAGCAAAGAGTTGGACAGACAGCAGAGGACAGCAAACAAAATGCGTTAAGTCAACGAAAACCATCGATGCCGCTAGGCATGATCCGGCTGAAGCAATTTATTCCCCGTCGTGGCTGACGAAAATACGGGTGTCAACTTAAAGACCCTGCCAAGCCTCGCCGCCGTTTCAACATCTCCTCTGCGTAGCGCATCCCGAACATCGTCAAGTTTATAAGCATCCTCAAGCGACAGGTAAGGCGACCACCCCTCATCCGTATCAATCAGGTCTACATCAACTTCTGCAACCAAGTTCCCTTCGTGTACAAGTCTCGTTTGTTGTCTTTTTCTCATTTTTTCTCCTTCTGAAATCATCACTCCAGAGTTCCGGATTAGGTCGATATGCCGTGACCAAAACGGCGGGCGACTTCAAATCCCTCGAAATACCCCGGACTACATGAATGGGTCTCCCTTCTTTATCCTTCTGAATGGTTAAGACACCTGGTCCTTTTCGCTATGATGGATAATTCACTAGGACTTCCGCACTTGAAATCCCTACCATGATCTCTCGAACCAGATTTCGGCCTTCCTCATCCAGGATGTCCGTGACTGCGCTTTTTGCGCCTTCCTCGGCAAAAAGCGCACAAATGGCCTTGCCGATGCCTCTGGCCCCGCCGGTGACCACTGCCGCATAGCCTTCCACTCGATTCATAAATTCCTCCTTTCCTCTTCCCCTCAGTTTTTGCTGCAAAAATCCGATTGATCTCTGCATCACAAACCACAATGTGACCCCGGGCCCAAATCACGATCCTGCCTCATGCGAATCATGGGTGATGGAATCGCGATCATTTGAGCTCTTGTCCAAATTATCACAAACGATTTGACCTCAAATAAAATCTGTCATATAAGGACTCCATGACAGAAAAAGGGCTCATAAAAAGAATACAAAAGATTGATCTCCCTCGGGATCGCTCAGCGTTCCTATGG
>JAWOGN010000168.1:0-5086 GCA_046496815.1 Desulfatiglandaceae bacterium | reverse complement strand
GGCAAGGTTCCACTGAACGATCTGCGGTTGTCTGCCGTAAGCATATCGGCCCTGGATATCAATGGAGCTAAAGACGGTATTCGGGTCATAAGCGTCCATGAATGCGCAGGGGCCGTAATCGATGGTTTCACCGCTAAGGGCCGTGTTGTCTGTATTCATTACGCCGTGGATGAAGCCAGCAAGCATCCATCCGGCCACAAGGGATGCCTGGCCTTCCAAAACTTCAGCAAACAGGGAAAGATATGGATTTGTATCCGTTGTCAAATCAGGAAAGTGGCGATGGATGGCGTAATCGGCCAGGGTACGGAGCTCTTTGGGATTGGCTCTTGCCGCTGCATACTCGAAAGTGCCCACGCGCAGGTGACTGGATGCCGTTCGGGTGAGAATCGCCCCCTGAAGGGCTGTTTCCCGGTACACCGGCTCCCCCGTGGTGACGACAGCAAGACTTCTGGTCGTAGGTATCCCGAGGGCATGAAGGGCCTCGCTGATAATATACTCCCTAAGCATAGGCCCCAGGGGCGCCCGACCGTCCCCCTGTCTTGAAAACGGGGTCTTGCCCGAGCCTTTGAGCTGAATGTCAAAACGCTTCCCTTCGGGTGTCACGTGTTCTCCCAGCAAAATCGCTCTTCCGTCGCCCAAGACGGTAAAAGAGCCAAATTGATGCCCCGCATAAGCCTGGGCAAGAGGCTCGGCTCCTTGCGGGAGAATGTTTCCAGAGAAGATAAAGGCGCCCTCCCGGCCTTTTAGGGCATCGGGATTCAGCCCGAGAGTCCGTGCCAGATCACCATTAAAGACCACGAGTTTCGGCTCACGAACCGGAACAGGGTCGAGCCGGGCGTAGAAAGCCTCCGGCAGCCGGGCATAGGTGTTATCGAATTGCCACCCCGCGTCCGGGTGGTTTTGCCTGCTATTGAGTGTCATAGAATCCTCCTGACCGAAGGCGATTGCAAATTTTTGGATCTTAAATCCCAATCCGTTTTTCATTTCAAGAATAAGATTGAAAAATCTTTTTAAAAGCAGGATTGCCCGAAAAACTTGTTTCAGAGTTCAACGGATAACCCCGGTCGTCCCTGAAGAGGGCTTCCAATTGGACTCAAGATACGCAAATGATTAAAAAGCCCAAAAAAAGCGGCCTTGAGCCAGCTTTCCAGGTTCATTACCAGGAAGGTGACCATGACCGGCTTTCAGCGATGCTTGCCAGCTTGCACATCACCCGGCCGAGTCCGAAGCGTCTCTTGCTTGGCCGAACTTGCGATCAACCTCATTTTGCGCTGCAGTTCGTCTTAATATGATTAGCAAAGATTCTTATAAAAATCTTAAGGGAAGGCTTTGGCTATTTCCAGCCAGTAATGCGATTGTCGGGCCAAAGAGGATTGCCAGAATCAAGGTGCAACTTTCAGGATGCCCGGGAATATAGTATTCTGTGGCAATGTTATGTGCTCGGAAGGCTAAGATTCTGACCGACCCAGGATCATGGCGATCCTGCCTTCCAATATATCTATTCCTGGTTAAGCACTTCCCGAACCTTTACCGCCAGATCTTTCAAAGAAAATGGTTTCTGGATGAACTCCACCCCTTCATCAAGCACCCCGTGATGGGCGATCACATCGGCTGTATAGCCCGACATGTAAAGGGTTTTAATGCCAGGCTGGGTTTGGATCAGTTGGGATGATAAATCCCGGCCGTTCATCTCCGGCATGATCACATCGGTTATCAAAAGGTGTATTGCTCCCTCATATTCTTCGGAAATCTGCAATGCCTCAGACGGGTTTCCGGCGGTCTCAACGCTATAACCCAGCCTTTCAAGCATCTGCTTTGACATTTGCAGTATCGTCTTTTCATCTTCGACAACCAGAACAGTCTCCGTTCCTGTTGGGATTTGGCCGGTGGACTCTTTCGCGGAATGCGAAGAGGATATTGCCTCTTCATGGGAAGGAAAATACAATTTGAAGGTCGTCCCTTCTCCGGGCTCGCTGTATACGTTTATAAAGCCTTTGTTCTGTTTCACAATGCCATATATTGTGGGCAGACCCAAGCCGGTTCCTTTTCCAACTTCCTTGGTCGTAAAATAAGGATCAAAGAGTTGTTCATTGATCTCTTTTTCTATTCCGCAGCCATCATCGCTGACTGCCAGCATTACGTATTGCCCGGGAATTGCCTCCGGGTTGTTCCTGTAATAATCTTCATCGACCACTATATTGTCTGTTTCGATCGTCAACTTGCCCACATCGGATATGGCATCCCGTGAATTTACAACAAGATTTGCCATGATCTGATCCACTTGGGAAGGATCTATCTTCACGGACCACAGATTTTTGCCGGGATGCCATGCAAGATCAATGTTTTCGCCGATCAGGCGCTGCAGCATTTTCAGCATTCCGGAAATGGTATCGTTTAAATCAAGCATCACCGGACTGATGGTTTGTTTCCGGGCGAAAGCCAGGAGCTGCCGGACGATGCCGGCGGATTGCTTCCCTGCGGTGTAAATTTCCTGGATGGTTTCGTGGATGGGGTCTGAAGGGTCAATCGCTTCCATGGCCAGTTCGGCATAACCATTTATAATTGCAAGCTTGTTATTAAAGTCATGCGCAACGCCGCCTGCCAGCCTGCCTACGGACTCCATTTTCTGTGCCTGGGCCAACTGGGCCTGGAGCCTTTCCTTTTCCGCCTCCGCCCGCAACCGATCTGTAAGGTCAATGTCGATGCAGTAAAGTTCTGCGCCCTCTCCCGGAACCTGAACGATAGCGTGGGAGGAATAGACCGGAATACGGGAGCCGTCCTTTCGCATCAGCGACAGTTCGGAAGCCGGCATTACCTCGCCGGTATCAGCCATTCGGCGAATCTCCTCTCTTACTTCGTCGCGCATTTCGGGGGGAATGATAAGATCCTGTAGATTTCGACCGAAAGCTTCCTCTGCGGTATAGCCGTAGAATGTCTCCGAGGCACGGTTCCAGTAACGTACCGTGCCATCCATGGCATAGCCCTGCACGGCCACTGTCGCCACGTTCTGCAGAATCTCCCGGAAACGCCTTTCGCTGGCTGCCAGTATCTCCCCGGACTGCTTGCGCGCAAAGAAACCCCCGAGCATTTCCGCCACCGTCCGCAGAAGCGCCACCTCCATATCCGCCCAGTTACGCGGCTGGCGGGTTTCGTCGAAACCGATGAAGCCCCACCACCGCCCCTCGACAAAGATGGGAAGGGCCAAAATAGAGACAATTCCCTGCGATTCCAGAAAGTCCCGTTCTTTATGGGGGAAGTGACGCACATCCCCTTGGATGGCGTTACCTTGGGACAAAACTTCACGCCAGCGCTCAAAGCCTTGAGCATAACAAAAATACTGTAAGAGGGGATTTTCAATCTCGGACGACACCCCCTGCGCGCACGTTTCAAAAATCTGTCTTAAGCAAAGACCGTCGTCAGGATCGTTGAAATTCTTGAAGATATAGACCCTCGAAACACCGGAGGCTTCAAGAAGATGCGTCAGGGCTTCGTTCACGCTCGCCTCCGAAATCTCGGCGCTCAAAAGACACCTTGAGGCCGCAGCAGCAGCCTTCTCAAATCGCAGTTGCCTCGCAAGCGACTCCTCGGCCTGTTTGCGCTCTGTAATGTCATGGGCGATAGCACCGATGGCTCTTACTTTTCTCGAACTATCAAACAGGGGGAATAACGTCGTGTTGAGATATAACGCACCCTTTTGGCTGGACATATAGTCTTCCACGGTAACGGATTCACCCGTGCTTACGACTTTTTTGATTCGCTCCATGAAAATTTTTACTGTATCTGACGGCAGGAGTTCGTGAAAGGTTTTACCAATCAAATCGGATGAAGTCAGATTGAAAAATCTTTCAATAGCAGGATTCACCACCCTGTAACAACCGTTTGTGTCGAACTCACTTATTAGCAGCGGGCTGTGGTCTAGCATCGCCTGTAATTTTTCGGATGTTTTTCGAAATTTTTCTTCCGCTTTGATGCGGTCGGTGATGTCAATTACTATCGGCAGTATTACGGGCTGATTGTCTAAAGAAATGGCGTTTAAATGGATTTCCACAGGATATTTTGAGCCGTCTTTTCTGGTATGGATCGAATGGATCGTTTTGGACCCCCCAATATTAAGGCCATGCCATAATTGATGCCTGTCATCTTTGGTAAAGTCGCCCGAGTCAATATCGGCCACAGCCATCGCAAGCAGTTCCTGCTCTGAATAGCCTGTGTTGGCGGAGGCGGTTTTATTGACAAACAGCAACCGGCCTTCAAGATCATGGGCAAAAACAGCACCGGGCAAATTTTGTATAATTGTTTTGAAGCGCTGTTCGCTTTCCCGAAGCGCTATCTCCGCCTGTTTACGATCGGTGATATCGCGTGATACGCCGTGCAGTCCTATCAGGCGACCTTCATCATCACGAATACCTGCAAAAAGAGTCTCAAGCAATCGTGTTGAACCATCCTTGTGCCGGTACTCCAGCTCGATACTGACAAATCGACGAGAATCGGCGCTTCCTGTTTCTTCAATGGCATATTCCTTTGATATGGCCTCCATGGCTTTTTCTTGTGAAAAAGGAGTCAGCATGTCGACGAGGGTGTGTTCCATGCGTTCTTCGGGGGTGAAGCCCAGGATTCGCTCGTCAGATGGACTGATGTAGGTAATCCGCATTTCCAGATCTGTGGTCCAGACCACATCATTCATCTGCTCTGTCATAAAGCGATATTTTTGTTCGCTTTCGCGCAATTTATGTTCGGCCCGCTTCCGCTCTGTTATATCACGGACGATACCGCGGAAGCCGGTGGGCATATCGGCTGAATCCCTCAAAACAGAAGCATAAAATTCAAGGGTTCTCCTTTGCCCATCCTTTCTTATGATATCCCATTCGCAGTTTTGGATCGGGACCCCGGACTTGTACATCTCGTTGTAAAGGCGATATACTTTTTTGGCTATTGCCTCTTCAGCGGCATAGTGTTTGAAATTCGCACCCATCATTTCATCTCTGCTATAGCCGAAGAGATTTAGAAAGGCCTCGTTGAAAAAAGTGAAGTTACCGGCCAGATCCACCTCATGATACCCGTCTGACATTTCATTGAGAATTGTACG
>JAWOGN010000036.1:0-12894 GCA_046496815.1 Desulfatiglandaceae bacterium | reverse complement strand
GGCGGTGGATATTCTCAACTCTATTGAGGGTGTGCGGTGTTTCAAACCCGATGCAACCTTTTACCTTTACCCGAATATTACCCAGGCAATGACCCAAAAGGGGCTTACGAATTACGATGCCTTTCGCAAAGCCGTGCTGCAGGAAACCGGGGTCTCGGTATGCACGCGGCTGCATTTTGGTCGAGCGCCGGCGGGCGAAACGGACTGCTACATTCGCCTTGCTTATTCAGGGATCCATACGGCGGACATTCAGGAGGCTTTGGGTAAACTGAAGATTTTCCTGGAGTCGTAAGAAATCCTATAAAAGAAACCCCTAAATCCTTTTCTTTCGCCGAAACGTCGGCCTTCAGGTAACGCCACGACCTTTAAACCCGGAGATAAGCGGCGGGGTTGGGTTTTCAATGGTAAGGAAGAAAAAAGGAGCTGACGATGGATGACCTTCATCAGACCGTTTTTTGCGACCGGCACAGGGCACTGGGGGCGGCCATGGTGGAATTTGCCGGCTGGGAGATGCCCATTCAGTATCCGTCCGGAATCGTCGAAGAGCATTTGGCCACGCGCAAGGAAGCAGGACTCTTCGATATATCCCACATGGGACGTTTCAGTGTTCGGGGCCGCCATGCGGTAGAGTTTCTGCAGCATGTCCTGACCAACAACGTCGAGTCCCTGGATGTCGGCGGCACAGGGGCTCAGTACACGCTGATTCCCAACCAGACCGGCGGAGCTGTTGATGACGCCTATTTGTATCATTTCGTGGAGGACGAATATCTGTTGGTGGTCAACGCCGCCAATCGTGAAAAAGACTGGACCTATCTCCAATCGTTTGTGACTGACTTTGATGACCTTGAGATGGTGGACCAGACTCAGGAAATCGTGATGCTCGCGCTGCAGGGACCGAAGTCGCGAGACATCCTCGAATCGGTCATTGAGTCCGGGGGACTGCCGGAACCGATGCGAAACGCCCTCAGGGTCGTGACCATCGCCGGTGCTCAGGTGAAAGCGGCTCGCACCGGATACACGGGGGAGCCACTCTGCTTTGAACTGTTTGCTTCTCGGGATGATGGACCGATGCTCTGGGACCTGATTTTGGCAAAGGGTGCAAAACCTGTCGGCCTGGGTGCCAGAGACACCCTTCGTTTGGAGGCGGGGCTTCCGCTTTATGGCCATGAGTTGGGGGAAGATCCTGACGGAAAAGAGATCCCCATCCTTGCGTGCCCCCTCACGAGATTTGCAGTGAGCTTTTCACCCCGGAAAGGGGAATATGTGGGCAGAGAGGCCCTGGCCCGCCAATTTGAGGCGTTTTCAAAAATAATTGCCCGGGACTATTCTCTGATCGAGACATTGCCTCGCATGATCAAGCCGCTCGCCGTCACGGGTCGGGGCATTGCTCGTGCCGGTGCCCCGGTCTTTCGGGGCGGGCAGCATGCAGGGTATGTTACCAGCGGGACCCGTGTCCCACTCTGGACGGTGGAGGGAGAGGGGTTGACTTCTTTACAGACGGAACAGCGACAGCTCCGCTCCATCTGTCTGGCTTATATCGACAGTGACATCATTGAAGATCAGACACTCACCGTCGAGATCCGGAATAAGCGCGTGGATGCCGTTGTGGTGCCGTACCACTTACGCACGGATGCGCCGCCGTATGCCCGGCCCATCGTGCTCGATCATCCGGTTGCTGCGGTAGAGCCTCCCACGGAAGATGTTGGAATTAAAGTGCATCGATTATTGAAAAAAACCGTGGAGAACACGATGTGGCGTCAGCGGCACTGCATCAACCTCATCCCCTCTGAGATGACCCTCTCGCCGATGGCTCGGATGCTGTCCATCATGGACCCGGCCTTTCGTTACGCTGAACACAGAGAACTGAAGGCATTTTACGACGCAGACATATTTTATTACCAGGGCACGGATTTCATCGAAGAGGTCGAACGGTTGTTGGAGGCGGAGCTGGGGGAATTCCTCGGCTGCGAGGAGGTGGAGACCCGCCTGATCAGCGGGCAGATGGCCAACATCGCTGTGTTCAGTGCAATGGTTGACTACATCAATCGCACCGACCGGAAACGAGAACCGCGGCGAATTCGGCGGGTCCTGAACAACCACATCGGTAAAGGGGGGCACCTCAGCGCACAGCCGATGGGTGCTTTAAGGGATTTCGTTGCGCGGGATCCGCGAACGGAACGTCCGGCGGTTGTGAATTTTCCCGTCCTGCCCGACAACCGATACCAGATCGATGTGTCCGCCACACTGGAGTTGATCGATCATGCGCGGCCTGAGCTTATCGTTTTCGGCAAGAGCATGGTCTTGCACAAAGAGCCGGTGGCAGAGGTCCGTCGGTTCCTCGACGCTCAGGGAATCGATGCGATCCTGATGTATGACATGGCCCATGTCCTGGGGCTGATTGGATCGCATTTTCAGCAGCCATTTGAGGAAGGTGCCGACCTGGTGACCGGATCGACCCACAAAACCTATTTTGGAACGCAACGCGGTGTTGTCGGAAGTCGCCTGCAGGAGAACGCGGCTCGCTATGAGCTTTGGGAGGCCGTGCGCCGGCGGGCTTTTCCCGGCTCGGTTTCCAATCACCATCTGGGCACAATGGTGGGGCTGTTGATGGCCGCGTACGAGATGAATCATTTCAAGGATGAATACCAGCCCAGGGTTATTGCCAACGCAAAGGCGTTTGCACGGGCACTGCGTGATTGTGGATTGGATGTGGCGGGAGATACCCGCATAAACTTTACCGAAACGCATCAGGCGGTAGTGCGTATCGGTTACGGTCGCGGACCGGAGATCGCCCGGCGACTGGAGAACAACAATATCATTTGCAACTATCAGGCAACCCCGGATGAAGAAAGCTTTACCGCTTCCGGCGCCTTGAGAATGGGCGTCGCGGAGATGACGCGTTTTGGAATGAAGGAAGGGGAATTCCGGACCCTGGCGTCTCTCATCCGCGACGTGGTGGACAAGGATGCCGACGTGGCCGATCAGGTCAAGGCGCTTCGAGAACCCTTCCAAGAGCTACGGTTCTGTTTCAACGGTGAGGAATTCGCCGATGCCATGCTAAAATTGCATAAACTTGTTTAGGTAGCTGAATCAACCAATTGAATTTGAACATATTTTAAAGTATGCAATAGGTTTTGTTGGACGCCCGACAGACCCCACCAGACCCGGTCTGTAAGGGTGTGGTAGTGTAGCATTTCGTTGAACCGAATACCTTCTCGGATGAGATTTGACCGGGGCCGCTTTTTTTTCAGAGCGCCTCCTGTGTTACCAAATCTTCAAGTCCGGGGAAGAAACAAAGGAGTGACCTATGGGACTTCAGTTTGGACCGCGACGGGGCGTGTACGTCGACATCAGCCAGGAGATGAAAACAGCGGACAAACCCCTGTCGACGGATGCGTTGAAACATTTCGAGCTGTTTGATCTCACGTATCGCTCCTTGTGTGCGCTGCTTTTCAACTATGTTCCCATGTCGGGACACCCGGGGGGCTCTATATCGTCCGGGCGGTTCGTCAGCGGAATCCTTTTCGACGCCATGGACTATGATGTCTCCCATCCGGACCGGGAAGGTGCGGACATTATCTCTTACGCGGCGGGTCACAAGGCGTTGGGGCTCTACGCGATGTGGGCGTTGCGAAACGAAATCATGCGTATCGGGGCTGCCGAACTTTTGCCGGCGGACACCCGCTACCAGCTTCGTCTTGAAGATCTGCTGGGCTTTCGCAGAAATCCAATCACCACCACACCACTCTTTACCCGGTTCAACGCCAAGCCCCTGGATGGGCATCCCACACCCGCCACGCCGTTTGTGAAGCTTTCGACCGGAGCGTCCGGCGTCGGTATGGGAACATCGCTGGGTCTGGCGTTCGGTGCGATGGATTACTATGGCGATCCGGCGCCGCGCGTCCACATCGTGGAAGGGGAGGGGGGGTTGACGCCCGGACGGGTCGGTGAGGCCATGGCTGCGGCAGGGACTGCCTCTTTGAAGAATGCCGTTCTCCACATCGACTGGAATCAGGCTTCCATCGATTCAAATCACGTGTGTCGAGAGGGAGACGTTCCGGGTGAATATGTGCAGTGGAATCCCATGGAGCTGGCCTATCTGCATGACTGGAACGTGATCCTGGTGCCGGACGGCAAGGATTTTCAACAAGTCTTTGCGGCTCAGCAAAAAGCGCTGCACCCGGAGAGCAGTCAGCCGACGGCGATTGTCTATCGAACGACGAAGGGTTGGAAATACGGCATTGAAGGTAAGGCATCCCACGGGGCGGGACATAAGCTCTGTGTCAATGGGTTTTTTGAAGCGATGGCACCCTTTCTTAAGCACACCCCTGCCGTGCTTCCCCGGTGTGAAGGTGATCATCAGCGCTGTGAGGGAGGAAAAAACGCGGAAATTCTTGAAGAATGCTTCTGGGAGGCCTTGTCCGCGATACGCACCGGACTCGAAAACAGCCGTCCGACCGTGGACTTTTTGGCGCAAAGGCTCCGGGCCGCAAAGGACCGTCTCGATGGCCGGGATCGCCATCCAAGAGAGAAAGCACCGAGAGCGGAAGTCATTTTCGATAGGGCAGGGAAGACGGGGCGTGCCATCCCGGATGCGCTCACATTGACACCTGGAAAGACAACGACCCTTCGGGGAGAACTGGGACGGGTGCTCCGGTTTTACAACCAGGTGAGCGACGGGGCCATACTGGCGGCGGCAGCGGATCTGCTGGGCTCCACAAGTGTTAACACCGCTGCGCAGGGTTTTCCGGAAGGATACTACAATGCGGTAACAAATCCCGGCGCGCGTCTTCTCTCCATTGGGGGTATTTGTGAAGACGCCATGGCCGGTATTCTTTCAGGCCTATCCACGTATGGTCACCATATCGGTGTCGGCTCTTCTTACGGGGCATTCATCGCCGCCCTGGGTCATGTGGCGGCCCGGTTGCACGCAATCGGCAATCAGGCCAGACAGGTGATCGTAACGGAACCCTATCGAACCTTCTTTCTCATCTGTGCACACGCCGGACTCAAAACCGGTGAGGACGGGCCGACCCATGCCGACCCCCAAGCCCTTCAGCTTCTGCAGGAAAACTTTCCTCTGGGCACCGTAATTACCCTCACGCCGTGGGATCCCCAGGAGCTTTGGGTTCTTGTCTCGGCCGCTCTGGCCAAGCGCCCCGCGGTGATCGCACCCTTTGTCACACGACCGAATGAAACGGTTCTCGATCGTGAGGAATTGGGCCTGGCGCCGGTTGCGGACGCAATATCGGGTGTCTATTTACTGAGAAGATCGCAGGGAAGCGGGGATGGGACCGTGGTGCTTCAGGGGAGCGACGTTGCGTATGCCTTCGTGGAGGAAGCGCTACCCCTGCTTGAAAAGGAAGATGTGGACCTCAACGTGTATTATGTTGCGAGTGCCGAACTTTTTGATCTCTTGCCTGAATCGGAGCAGGAAAAAATCTTCCCTGAGGCCCGGGCGCAAGATGCAATCGGGATTACAGGCTTCACACTTCCCACCATGCATCGCTGGGTGTGTTCCAAGCGCGGCCGCCGGATGACCCTGCATCCCTTCCGGAGAGGCCATTACCTGGGAAGCGGTCAGGCTCACAGGGTGCTTACGGAAGCGGGACTCGACGGGGAAAGTCAGTTCAAGTCGATTATGCGGTATCTGGAAAGCCACTGAGGGTCGTGCCGACCGCAGTCAAATCCGCTTTCAGCATCCGGCAAAAATGTTGGGCAACGGGCAGTTCAGCGGATTGCCGACCGCCGGAAACTCCACCCGAGCCCCCTATATTAACGGATGAACCGGTGGGATCGCCGGGCACTACGTGCGGCTGTTCATCACATAATACGGCTTGAAATCCTGTGCTTCCCACCCCTTATACCACGCGTGATAGTAGGGCTTGATTTTTTGAAGGGTTTCCGCAAATTGCCGCTGCTCCGGGCTGATTCCTTTCTTTGCCTGCCTCCGCACTTCTTCGAAAAGCTGGTCCACATCCAGCGTCAAAAACTTCCGATCTTCCATCACGACACGACCGCCGATAATCACGGTATTCACATGCACGCCCTTGGCCCGATGGATAAAGATCTCAGCAATATTCAAGTCGGGTGACATGTATGGATCTTCCATGATCTCCGTGAGGTCTACCAGAAGGGCATCGGCTTTCATGCCCGGCTTCAAGGCACCGATCTCCCCTTCAAACCCGCATACCCGGGCCGCATTGGTTGTCCCCATTTTGAGGACGTCGAAGGCATTCAGGGGGGGTGTGCCGGCCAGGTCGAACCCTGAAACACGGTTGAGATAGTAGATCATTCGCAATTCCATGACGGCATCTTCGTCATCGTTGATGCCTTTGTCGTCGATTCCGAGGGAAACGTTTACCCCGGCCTTATGGAGATAGTAGACCGGTGAGATGCCGTTTCTGACCGCAAGGTTGCAGCTTGGGTGGTTGGTGGTGGATGCTCGCCTGGAAGCCAGCAGTTCAATATCCGGCTCGCTCACATAAACCGCGTGCCCCAGGGTCAGGTTTTCGTCGACGAGACCCAAATCATCCAGATGGGCCAACAACGATTTGCCGTATTTCCTCAAGCCGTAGGCTTTTTGATGAGGACTCTGGAGGGTATGAATATGGATTTGGACTTTGCCCAATTCATCCGCCCTCGTTTTCACGCGTTGGTGAAACTCGTCAGTGGAACCATGGGCCCAGCTCGGACCGAACAAAATGCGCGTATCTTCACCGTTGTAGCGGCTGTATAGGCTTTCGAAAAGTTCGAAATAGTTGTTCACAACGGCTTCTTTGTCGAACTCCACCATCGGCTGGCAGAACTCCTGAAGATCCGAAGGAAGGGTCTCGAAAAACGCCGTGTCGTCACATGCGAGCATGTTGGTGTTCCGTGCCCCGAGTGAGTAGGCAAAGCGGATACCGGATTTCCCATAGCCTGCAATTGTCTTATCCGCGATTTCACCTCTGTTCGGTGATTCTCCCCAGCTGTTATGGTGCACGGTCGTACAACCGTTTCGGATATGTCGAACCGCGCTCATCATGGCATTGAGATCAGGGTCGATGTCAAACATAAACGCCCAGTCGATAAGGGCATTTTCCAGGAAATCATAACCGACGCCCCGCTGAATCGCGCTCAATCCCCATCCATGACTGTGGCCGTCGATAAGTCCCGGCATGAGGAGTTGCGTTCCATTGCCTTGAACCGCAGCCTCCGGGTATTTCGCCTTCAACGATTCATACTCGCCGGCTTCGACAACCTTTCCATTTGAAACGAAGACCGCCCCGTCTGTGAGGATTCCTTCTTCGCCCAAACTTGCATCGATAATGACATATTTTCCTCTCACCAGAAGGTCCATATTCAATTCTCCCTCACTATAAATTTAACGTCTCTTAACAGCCCGTCACCCCGCCGGAATCCGGTTTCAGTGCGGGTAAACGCGCTTTCAAGGTTTGGAGCGCAGCGGTTTATACGCTCCACGCGCTTGAAGCCGGTCCGGGTTCTTTTTCCAGGAGCGCATGGATCATTTCAAGCGTGGGAATCCCGCTTTGTGCCCCGATCTGACCGCATTTAATGGCCGCGGCCGCGGCGGCAAACCGCATGCATTGCGTCATTTTCCAGCCTTGAAGCACCCCATAGATGTAGCCGCCGTGATACACGTCGCCTGCGCCGGTGGTATCCACAGCCGAAATTGAAAAGGCGCTTTGACGAACGACGTCGTCGGAATCCAGCCCGATGCTCCCGTTTGCCCCCAGGGTTATGACCACTTGCCCGGGACCCAAATCCCGGAGCGTGTGCAGTGCGCTCTCATGGGACGCATTCGATCGCACCAAGGGCCGCGCAAATGTCTCGGATGCGATGAGGATATCTACGAGTTTGAGCAACTCCTTGGTTCCGTTTCTCATGGTTCCGGCGTCCAAAATGACAATCATGCCGAGCGCTCTGGCCTGTCCGGCGGCCTCAAGCGAGGCCTCGATCATCAACCCGTCCAGGTGCAAAATGCGTGCGCAGGGAAATCCTCGCAGGTCCACGTCGCGTTTCTTGAGATGGGGGACGGTTCCCCGGTGCCAGAATATGGTGCGGTTCCCGGTGCGTTTTGTGATGGCAATAAAGGCAAATTGAGAGGTGAACCCCCGGGTGACCTTTAAACGGGATACGTCCACATTTTCTTTTTTGAGGTTCTCCAGTATGGTTGCTCCGAATACGTCATCCGAGATGGCGCCCAGAAAGGAGGTGCCGATGCCGAGACGGGAAAGGGTGACGAGGGCCGTAGAGGCCGGTCCTCCGCAACGCATGTGCAGATTCTCAAGCTCCGCTTTGCTGTCTTCCACCGGGTAGGCCGGAAGATTTCCCAGGTAGTCTACGCAAGCCTGTCCGAGAGCGAGCACCTGAATGTTTTCAAGCTGCGTGTGATGCATCCAAGAACACCGGACCTGTTTCAACACACTGTGTGATTTGAAAAAAATTACGAAGCGCCCCTTGGGAGCTTTTCCATTTCTTCCGTAACCTTTTGGATATGGGATCTTATCTTTTCACTGAGCGGGGACGACGGATACCGCTCAAGCAAGGAGCTCAGTATTTCATGGCAGGCCACCAGATATGCTTTTTTCTTGACCGGATCCTGAGTTCTCCTTGCATTCAGGAATATCCGGGCGGCTCGATTTCGCTCCCGATTGATCAGTCCCTCGACGGCCTGCTCTCTCAGTTCCCTGACCTCCAGGCTTGCCTCGCCCTCGGGAAAGCTTTCAAGGTTTGATATGGCCTCTTCATATTTTTCAGCATCCAGATACCGACGCGCCATCGCCAGTGTTTCTTTCTTTTTGGAGATCATGGAAATGGTCTTTTCCAGGTATTCCTCCTGAGCGGCTTCCAGGCGCTTCAAGACGTGGTCGATGGCTGATTTTTCAGTATCCGATCCCGCCATACCTTGATTCGAAATCAGCAAATCCCATGCCTCACCATATTTTCGTTCCGCTATCAGTTCGTCCACCTTCTGAATCAATTGTTCCGTGGCCCCTGCCGACTCGGTCTCTGCGTGTAGGTCATGGGGTGGCTGCGCGGAGGTTGTTTCGATCGGTTCCAGGCTTTCCGTCTCTGCGGAAGCGATTCTTTTCTCAAGTGCTTCCAGTGCGGTCTGCTGCTCGTCCAATTTTTCAGTCAGCTTCTTTTGGGTTTCCAAGGCCTTGCCGCGTTGCCCCATCCGGAGCTGAAGCTCGGCAATCCGAATGCGCAGACGGTTGGGGTCCGGGCTTTCATCAATTTCGGGTACAATTCCTTCAATAATATGCATCGCCTCTTTCCGCATCCCTTTTTTGGCGAGTGAAAGCGCAAACAGCACGGCGATTTCCGGCGTAAGGGCATCCGGACCAAAGGCGGCCTGGATTTCCAGACAATGATTGATGACCCCCTGTTCATCGCGTGAAAGATGCGCATCCAGGATTTTTCTCCGTTTCTTCATAAACTGACTCACCGCTTTTGATTGGTCCTGCGCGATCTCGACCCTTGAGAAATAATATTCATCGATTCGCACAAGGGCACTCATGAGGTCATAGACGAGTTGCCGGTACTCGGGCTCGTTCAACTCAGCCCTTGCGGCGCTTTTTGCAGATGTATAGGTGGCGAGGAGATCTGAAGCAACTTGCCTGTCTTCTTCCGAGAGGGTGTCTTTATCAAGCGTGGTGTTTAGAAAATCGATTCGCCTGTCGAGAAGGTCCTCCGGGAGGAGAGGTCCCGAAGGCGCCTGTATTTCCGGCGCACGGATTACACGCCCTTCCTGGGCCGGGATGCATCCAAGGACACTGCTGCAAAAAATAGCCAGAAATAAACCGGTTCGTCTTTTCAATCCGTTTCTCCTTCCACGGGCTCAAGCCGCCTCATGAGTCTCAAGGTGGTCCCGTCATCCTCGGCATCTGTCAGTAGCTTGGGTCCGGAAAGCGCTCTGCCATGGCCAAATGATAATTCCCTCGGCAGTCCGTTTAAGGGTGAAACGGGAACCTCTTGAAATCCTTCCAGATTGGCCGGAGAACCCGGTAAGGGATTGAACACAAGGTCCGCAGGCTGGAGACGCGCCCGGTATTCCGGACGATTGACGATGGCATTTGCCGTATCAATCCACAACGGCATGGCCCCGGAGGCTCCGTAGATGGCGACATGCTCCCCCTTCATGGGCCTATTATCGTCATAGCCCACGTAGGCGGCAATCACGTATCCTTCCTGGAGATCCAACTCGCCGGTTTTTTGATCGGGCCCCGGAATCACCCCCACAAAACTCGAGTTGGTAAACCGATTGGAAGTGCCTGTCTTTCCGAATGAGGGAACCGGAATGCTGAAAACCTGCACAGCATCTCTCGCCTTTCGACCCGTACCGTTCTCCATCACATTTCTAAGGATTTCCCTGACCAAGCAGCTCACCCTATCGGATATCACTCTTTTCGTTTTCGGCCTGTGCTGCCAGAGGATTTCTCCCTCTCTATCCACGATTTTTTCTATGATCGGGGTCATTTCTGCGCCGTATTCCGAAGAAAGCCGATACCCTTGACCGGTCGTGATTGACTGGTAGGCCGTCGCAGCTTCCATAATACTTATGGAATTGGGGCCGAGAGGAAAAGATAGTACCGGTTCCAGTTTGGTTGAAATGCCCAACTGCTTTGAAAGATACACGACGTAGGACACGTTGACAAGTGTGCGGAAGTCTCGGACCCTGGACAGAACGTCGAAATCATAGCGGTCCAGGGCGAGGAGTCGCTCGAAATTTTTTTTCACGTTGGATTGGAGTGTATGCAGGGTTTCGGAATTGATCAAGCCATCGATCCATACCGTTCCGCTCTCCGGAAAGGAACCGCCGATCCTCATTGACTCGGGTGTCAGAGGAAGCAGCGGGAATGTCGAAGAAAGCTCAGCGGATTCAGTGTAAATGATTCGATCGTTATGACCGGTTTCCAGGGTCCTGTAAAAGTGTCTCAGCGCTTGATCGAGCGACTCCCGCAGATAGGGACTGTCATTTTGCCTGGATAGTTCAAGGAGCCGTTTAATCTCTTGAAAATTACGTTCCATTCGCTGATTCAACTCTAGAAGTCTTTGGAAGCCGAATCTGAGAACCTGGTCTATTTCCTGCCCCTGTGCGTTCAGTTCTTCACTTTCTATGTTAAAGTGCAGGCGATGGAGGGTTTCCAGAATCTCCTCGTGGCCGGCGAAGATAATGTCCGATTCAATCTCTTTCTTTGATGCTTCGAACGCGGCCTCCATCAAGGCCTTTTCGTTGACTACGATCCCGTGCCGATCCCGGATCCGTTCTTGGTATTGCTGATACGTCTCATCCTTTCTTCTGTCGAGACCCACCCGTTTAACAATTTGCCGAAACTCGCTCATATTCAGCTGATCCGTCAAATGATACAGCAGCCACACCGTTGCCAGGTTTTCCGATTTTGTACCGGCCCAGGCCATGGATACTTTGTCGCTTTCCGGTTCATGGTCGGGGCGAGGAATGTAAACGGTGTCTTGAAAGCGAAACACGTCTCTCACGTTTTGCAAGGGGTCCAGGATGTTCCACTTGAGCTGGAGCGCCGCCGTATAAACAATCGGTTTAAAAATTGAACCCAGTTGTCGTTTTGCATCGACTGAACGGTTGAAGAATCGGTTTAAAAAACCGCCGATCATCGCCTTTACCATCCCTCCCTGAAGCACGATCAAGGCCCCCTCGAGTTCGGGGATTTTTGAGAGCGTAAGCTTTTTTTCATCGCTTTTTCCGGAAGATCCCATGAATTGAACCGGAACCGGATCACCCACTTTGAGCGTCTTCAAAAAGGCATGAACGTGTCCTTTTTCCAATGCACCCAAGTTCCCCGTCTTCCATCTGAGCCACGCTTCCCCGATCGGCTTTAGGCCTTCGTAGCCGATGATTCCGCCGCCATTCTCCCAGGAGACAACCATATGCGCATGTTCCGTTTCCGAATCGATCTGCGTAATTTGGGCCGGAAAAGGCAGGTTATCCTCCGATTTCTTCATGGCGCCTTCTACCAGATTCTTTTTTATATCAGTAATTTGATCGACATCGTAGCCGTTCAACTTCACATCGATCAGGGGGAGGTGACTTCGAAGACTGCGCAAGCCCGCTTCTTGAATTTGCCTGTTGATGGAGGTATAGATGTCTATCCCGGAAGTCGCAGGATTTTCGATGCCTTGCTCCCTCAGGATTTTCTGAAAATATTCAGACTCGAGTTGCTCACGAATGTAGTCGAGAATCACATTTAACTTGAAGGTGATTTCTCCCTGACGAAAAGGAACCTCACGGTCTCTGGCTCTCCGGTATTGTGCCCGGCTGATGAAATTCATTTGGTGCATTTTGCTGAGCACATAGTCCTTTCTTGCCTTTGCCAGTTGCCTGGCTTCTTCCCTCTCTGCCTCGCTTTTCTTGATGAACGGATTATACCGGTTGGGTCCTTTGACGGATCCGGCGATAAAGGCCGATTCGACCAGATCGAGATCTTTTGCGTCTTTATCAAAAAAATACTGTGCGGCGATGCGCAGGCCCTTTCCATAACCGGTGACGAAAAACTGGTTTGCGTACATTTCTAGGATTGCCTGTTTGCTGTACTGCCTTTCGAGCAAGAAGGCTTGCATCAATTCCTTGAGCTTGGCCATGTAGGATCTCTTTTCACGCCGGAATATGTTCTTGGCGGTCTGCTGGGTGAGGGTGCTTCCGCCCTGGGTGACCCTACCGGCCCTCAAGTTGGCCACCAATGCCCGGATTATGGCTTTGGAATCAAATCCGCTGTGGTCAAAAAAGCTCTTGTCCTCGGCGGCAATTAATGCCTTGATGAAAGCCTTTGGGATATCGTCATATACAATGTACTTGCGATGGACCTTATCAAAAAACGTGCCGATCGGTGTAACACCGTCGTCATAATAGAT
>JAWOGN010000025.1:0-9665 GCA_046496815.1 Desulfatiglandaceae bacterium | reverse complement strand
GCAAAAAAAGGAAATCCATGGGCAAAGTTGGTTGTGCCATCCAGCGGATCGACAATCCAAGTTCTTTCGGAAACTTCCGGCTGTTTGCCGGCTTCTTCGGAGAGGATGGTGTCTTGCGGGAAATTCCGACGGATCGTCTCCAAAATCGCTCTTTCGACTTCAAAGTCCGCCTCAGTGACAAGATCGATGTCACCCTTTTTTATGATATGATTTACATGCCCGAATAAACGTCTTAGAATCTTTCCAGCCGCTTCGACACTGCTTCTTGCTGTGGTCAGCTCTTTTTCCCACATCATTGATGTTTTCTCGCTTTCGGAATATCAAATTGCTTCCCGAGAGCTCACGGAGGGTGGGAAGCTGGTTGGGTCATCCATGCGGACCTGGTTTTTGTACCTGATAGGGGGCCACAATGTCAATTGGCGAAGGCGAAACCTCTTTAAAATCTCTTGACAACGCAATAAGGCGATGTTATTTGACTAAATTTTTAGGTGCTCCTTGTTCCTCGAAACCCGGCCAATCCGTCTGAACACCTTGACCGAAAAAGCTTTCTGAGGATCCAAAGCGAGGTTTTCATCGAATCAAAGTCCGAAAGGAGAAAGAAGTGATGCGGCTTTATGAAACCCTTTACCTTGTCAACCCCGATTTGGCTGATGAGGATTACAGGGGCGTTGTGGATAAATTTAACACGCTCATCGAGAAGAATAACGGCGTGTTGATCAAGGTGGACGAGTGGGGGAAAAAATTCTTGGCTTATGATGTAAAGAAATTCGACAAAGGCTTTTATGTATTACTCAATTACTGCGGAGAGCCGAATCTTATTTCAGAGCTTCGACGAGATTTCAAGTTGGATGACAGGATTCTCAAGTACCAAACAATCAAGCTCAGCGACAAGGCAGACCCGGAGGCGTTAAAGGCAAAAACGGAACAAGGCGGCGTCAAATCAGGTGATGATTTAGAGAGAATGGAAGAAGTGAGCCGAGATCCAGAGAAAGCAATGGCAGAGAATCAAGAGGGTAAAGATGGCATACAATAGAACACATCCCCATCAAGATGCCAGGGGGGGTAGATTTAAAAGAACATATCAAAGAAGAAAAGTATGTAAGTTTTGCGCGGATAGCAGTTTAGTGATCGATTATAAGGACGCCAGAACCCTCAGGTATTTCACAACGGAACGTGGAAAAATCACGCCGCGCAGAATCTCGGGCAACTGCGCCAAACACCAACGTGCCCTCACTCTGGCCATCAAGAGAGCCAGAAATATGGCTTTGCTGCCTTTCACCACATCTACCGTTAGATAATCCTAACTCCCTGGAATGAAAACGGATTATATCTCGCATTCTCGGGAGTTTTAGTTCTACTGATATCCCATGAAAATATCGGACGTGGTGGGGTGTGTGGGATGGGCAGTCTTCGTTCTGATAGGTTCCGCCTTATTGCCATTTTTGGGTCCGTTTCTGAGTTTGCTCACTCCGTTGCCTTTTCTCTACTATTCAACAAAGCTGGGTCCTTACCAGGGTCTCAAGCTTGCCGCTTCGGCAACTTTGATCATTGCCGTATTCGCGAAGCTTTCAGGACATCCTGAAGTTGTCATTTTTTGTATTGAGTTTAGCTTGTTAGGGGTTTGCTTATCCGCCCTCTTTAAGAAGGGGTTCGGTCCCGCACAAACGATTCTCTTCGCGACCGGGTTTGTGCTTTCTGTGGCGCTCGGCTTTTTCCTTTTTCTCGCGGTAATAAAGGGCATAAGGCCGAATGAAATGCTGATGAACTATTTACAAACCCAGTTGACCGCAAGCATTCAGGCATATGAAGAAATGGGTATATCGCAGGAAAGCGCCATGGATTTTCAGGCGTATGGGAAGGTTTTTGTGGATGCTATTTTAAAGGTTTATCCATCGCTTATGGTCGTCGGTACAGGTTTGGTTGTTTGGCTCAATGTCGTTCTGGCCAAACCGCTGTTCAAAAAAGGAAATCTCAAATATCCCGCATTCTCACCTGTGGATCGCTGGCAGGCACCGGATATTTTGGTTTGGGGTCTGATTGTTTCAGGTTTTGCTTTATTTTTGACATCCGGGGGTATAAAGTTATTGGCCGTGAACACGGTGATTATTCTGTTTCTTGTATACCTTTTTCAAGGGCTATCAATCGTTTTGTTTTTCTTCAATAAATATAAACTACCGGCCTGGTTGCGGATGGGTATATACTTTTTGATCATTATCCAACAGCTCTTTCTGGCCGTTGTGGCCCTTGCCGGGCTGTTTGATCAATGGGTCGATTTTAGGAAAATTCATAGACACTCGGAGAGCTAATTTCGACGTAAACGCCATCTTGGATAATATGCCGATCTTTGCCGGGAAAAGGTCCGGCAATGGTAAGAAAACTCGGACAGCCTCTGAGCTGATCTTGTTGAGGGAGGGAATACTCATGAAGGTAATCATGCGACAAAATTTTGAGGAACTCGGTCTGGAAGGTGATATTGTAGAGGTGGCCGGAGGTTATGGGCGAAACTACCTGATTCCCAGGGGGTTTGCCCTCGAAGCAACGCCTCAGAATATAAAACGCTTTGAGCTGATTCGAAAAAAGATAGAATTCAGGAGGGTTAAGGCCAAGGAGGATGCAGAGAAATTGAAACAAGAGGTGGAAGGGTTGGTGATCACCCTTGCACAGAAAGCGGGTGAGGAAGGAAAATTGTATGGTTCAGTGACCGGTATGGATATCGCCGCTGCCCTCGAAAACGCGGGTTATGTGATTGATCGAAGAAAAATTGTTTTGGAAAAGCCCATAAAGAAGTTGGGGGAATATGAAGTTCCCGTTAAAATCTACCCTGGGGTCACCGGCTCCATAAAAACAGTCGTCGTCTCGAAGGAGGAGAAGGAAGGATAAAAACAGTTGTGGCGCATTCTTTATGACCCTTCAAATCCGCCGACTTCCTCAAAACAGGCCAATGCAGCAAGGCGGATCAAGCGCTGAAGAAAAATAATTTCGGAAAAGCACGTTGACATGCTCCAGCCAAAAGAAAAAACAGCACCTTCGATTTTAAAGGTTCCACCCCATAATGTTGAGGCGGAACAAGCCATATTGGGGGGGGTGTTGATCAACAATGATGCCATCAATCAGATCATGGATCTCCTGTCGCCGGATGACTTTTACCGCGAAGCCCATCTCTCCATTTTTCAAGGGATGATCCAGTTGTATGACCGCGGTGAGCCCATCGATATCATTACTCTCTCAAACTATCTTAACAAGAATAGTTCTTTGGAGAAAATCGGAGGGACCGATTATTTGGCCTCTGTGGTGGATGCCGTTTCCACTTCTGCCGGAATTTTCTACCATGCTCAGATCGTCAAAGATCTGGCCGTTCGCCGGAAATTGATTGGTCAGTGTGCCGTCATATCCGAATCTTGTTTTCAGGAGTGGGAAGAAACCGAAGACTTGCTTGAGATCGCCGAACAGTCGATTTTTGATATTGCAGAGGAACAGATCCGGGAGGGCTTTCAGAGTCTCAAGGAAGTCATTACAACCAGTTTTAAGAAACTCGAAAGCGCTGCAGCATTTGAGGGGTATGTAACCGGTGTCCCTACCGGTTTTGATGATTTTGATCGTCTGACAGCAGGGCTGCAACCTTCCGACCTCATCATTATTGCCGGCAGACCCAGCATGGGCAAGACGGCCTTTGCACTGAATATTGGTTACAATGCAGCGAAAAGGACCCGGAAAGCAGTTGCTGTTTTTTCCCTGGAAATGTCTAAGCCCCAGCTGGGTGTCAGACTACTCGGTTTCGATGCCGGATTAGACGCCACAAAGCTCAGGACCGGTTTTTTGAGGGATAAAGAATGGACCCTCTTGACAGATGCGGCCAATCGCCTTTCCGAATTGCCCATTTATATTGATGATAGCTCGGGGATCAGCGTTCTTGAGATGAAGGCAAAATGTAGAAGGTTAAAAAAGAAAGAGGATTTGGCACTGATCATTGTGGATTATCTTCAACTCGTTCAGGGAAGGAGATCCGCCGAATCCCGGCAACTGGAGATATCGGAAATATCCAGGTTATTGAAGGCGATGGCAAAAGATCTCAATGTGCCTGTTTTGGCGTTATCTCAGCTAAACAGAAAGGTTGAAGACCGCCCCAACAAAAGACCCCAGCTGGCTGATCTCAGGGAAAGCGGCGCCATTGAGCAGGATGCGGATGTGATCGCCTTCATTTACAGGGACGAGGTGTACCATCCCAACTCAGAAGAGAATCGAAATATTGCCGAAATCATCGTCGGCAAGCAGCGGAACGGACCCACCGGCTATTTTAAATTGACTTTTCAGAAGGAATTGACTCGCTTTAGAAATTACACGGAGGAGAGTTTGTCCAGGTAAAGGCCCGATCGCTCCGCCTTCTTGGATTGGATTTCATTGAGTGCTTCGGTGAGGGTCCTTGGGCGTAAGGGCTGTGGAGCGGATCGGATGCAAGCTCAATGATCCGCATGTTTGAATCATAAATAGGGTGTCTTCCATCGAGAAGGTATACGGTAAAACGGCCGGCCTCAAGGCCGGCCAGAATCAACGACTTCAAAAGCTTTATCGGCGCAGAATCTCCGGTCATGAGATTGTTTCTCATGAACTCACCCGTCAGATTTCTTCCATTTCGTGCGAAATCAAACGACAAGTTGCCGTGCTCATCACCCGGAAAGGGGAGGTGGCCTTTGTAATCGTGGGCGATAACAAGCATGTTTCAATTCCCGACTTGAGCAAGTACAGGCTTGGCGCCGGCCGACTCAAAGGGCTCAGATGCATCCACACGCATCTCAATGGAGAACCGCTCTCCGAGGAAGACTTAACCGACCTGGTATTGCTGGGCTTGGACCTCATGGTGTGTGTGCAAGTTGATGATAAAGGGATCCCAGGGCACATTTCTTTTGCCAATATTTTACCCGATAATCGGAATGGTAAAGGATGGATGGTTAATCAGGTCACAGATATCGGGCAACTGGACTTGAATTTTATGGAAATGATTCAGTCCCTGGAAACGGAATTGTCAAGAACTCGCATCGGACGTTCGCTGAAGAAGAGGGAAAGAGCGCTCCTCGTCGGGGTGACAACCGGCCCGAGATGGCAGGAAGAAGCGTATTTGGATGAATTGGAGGATCTGGCGAAATCGGATAAAATTGAGGTGGTTGGAAGGGTTGTTCATCTAATCAAAAGGGCGGATCCCCGGTTTTTGATACGAAAAGGAAAACTGGGCGAATTGGCGCTGCAATGCCTTCAGACGGGATCCAATTTGTTGATATTCGACCATGAGTTGACACCCGCACAGGTGAAAAGTCTAACGGATTTTACAGAGCTGAAAATCATTGATCGAAGCCAGCTTATCCTGGACATATTCGCCGAACGCGCTGTGACGAGGGAAGGAAAAATCCAGGTGGAGCTGGCACAGCTCAAGTATTTGCTACCCAGGCTGGCCACCAAGAATACGGCAATGTCCAGGCTTACCGGAGGAATCGGAGGAAGAGGCCCGGGGGAGACAAAGCTGGAAATCAACCGACGCCGAGTTCGAGAAAGAATCGGACGGTTGAATCAGGAGTTAAAGGAGATCAAACAACAGCGAGAGGGACGAAGACGGCGAAGGGCCGTGAGAGGGACGCCGGTGATATCGATTATCGGGTATACCAACGCAGGGAAATCAACGCTGTTAAACACGCTCACTCACAGTCACATCGGTGCCAAGGATCGCTTGTTTGAGACACTTGATCCCAGCAGCAGGAGGCTTCGTTTTCCCAGGGACCGGGAAGTGATCATTACGGACACCGTCGGTTTTATTAGAAATCTCCCCAAAAGCTTGATGGAGGCATTCGCCTCCACGCTGGAAGAACTCCACGATGCGGATCTGTTGCTGCATGTCGTAGATGCGGCAAGTTCTCATCTCGAAGATCAAATCCACACAGTCGATGAAATTCTTGTCGGTTTGGAGCTCCAGAGAATCCCCAGGATCTTGGTGCTGAACAAAGCGGACCTGTTGAACCTCAACGAGATCAGTGCCCTGTCAAAAACAATGGGAGGGGTCGCCATTTCAGCGATTCACCCTCCCAGTCTAACCAAACTGATGGAAAAAATCGAAACCCTTATGTGGCCGAACTTTTCCAGCCTGGAGACTTAACTATTTTACCTTTCTTAGCGATGATAAAGCATTCACAACCGGGAATGGAACCAACGAAATGACTTGCTTGGGTGGGGTTCATGACAAAAAGACTCGTCGAAAGGGCATCGGCATCCATCGCCGTGCGGGCGATAACCGACACACTGATGTTCAATTCGGGAGATACACCGGTCTTGGGGTCCACAATGTGATGAAACACTTTTTCCCGGTCGAAATAAATCTCGTAGTTCCCGGAAGTGGCCACAGCTGCATCGGTTAGATGGATGACGTCCGGATAGTTTTGTTTTTTTTGGGGATCCTGAATGGCAACGGTCCAGGCTTTTTTTTCGCTTTGAGATCCCTTGGTGCGAATATCCCCCCCGGCGTTGATCAGGTAATTCTTAATTTGGTGGCCGGCAAGAATCCCGGACGCCCTGTCAACGATGTATCCTTTTGCAATTCCATCCAGGGTGATTCCCATGCCCGGTTGCTTGAAGCGAATACTACGCCTTTTCACGATGATTTTGTCTGACCCTACCAATTCGAGCGTCTTTTCCAATTCGTTCTCACAGGGCGGTACCGGATTGTCGCCGGTAAACTTATCCTTAAACAGATCAACGACCGGCTTTACCGTGATGTCGAAACGCTGCCGGGTGAGTCGGTAATAGTCCATTGACCTGGCAACAACCTGCGTAACCTCTGGTGGGAGGTCCTTTAGGGATCCTTCCCGATTGAGTTGCGCCACCGCAGCGGTCGCATCGAAGCGACTCAGGGATCGCGAGAGCCGCTCTATTTCCTTAAAAGCCTCACCCATGGCCTCCTCCGCCCGATCTCTGGATGGGTGGATGAGGGTCATGGAGACAAAAGTCCCCATGGCCAAACGGGTCATCGAAACCTTATAGGCCTTGCGGTTGAATTTAAGCGCCTCGGCCGATGTGGGGATGATACCGGGCGCGGCAAGGCCTAAGCCGAGCAGACCGGAGAGTTTGAGAAAGGATCTTCGGTCAAATGCCCCGTCCGGTTTAAATTTGATGGGTTTTCCTTTCATTTCATACTTCCACCGTATATTGTCTGAGGTCTCAAAACAAAACCCTATTTTTTAACCGGTTAAAGCTGCAGCTGATCCGGCCTCCCAGTGCGCCGGCTCCTTTGAAACTCCTTTGATGAAAAATCCAACGAAAAACACTTTTACACATTTTCCGTAAGAAATGCAAACCATTATGTGTACAATTATTTCAAGACTAAGTGGGAGCTTCTAAATTCTCAAAGATTTTTCTTGCCTGCGCGATGTCCAGCGCGATCTGCTCAGCCAATTCATGAATCGAAGCATACTTTTTTTCTTCCCTCAGGCGCTGTATGAAATTAATTTTTATACTTTTGCCCAGTACGTCTTCGGAAAAATCCAGGATATGGGTTTCCACCGATAATACGCCGTTTCCAAATGTGGGGTTGAACCCAATATTCGTCACGCCTTTGTAAGTCTTGCCATTCATCAGCACTGTAACCGCGTATACCCCACTTTTCGGTGTCAGCTCGTCAATCAGCTCCAGATTTGCTGTGGGAAAACCAAGGAGCTTGCCTCCCCGGCTTTTGCCGCGCACCACGGTTCCGGAAATTTGGTAATCTCTCCCCAGCAAGGCTTTTGCTTCGCCGAGATTGCCCTCTTGAATCAACTTTCGGATGGAGGTGCTGGAGACCAGCTTGTTTTTAATATGGATGGGCTTCACCTCATGAACCGCAAAACCCAGAGTCCTCCCCATCGCTTTGAGAAGCTTGATGTCGCCTTCGCGCTGATGACCGAAGGCGTAATCATACCCAACCACGAGTTCCTTCATACCGATTTTTTCAAGCAGGATCGACCGTACGAAACTTTGTGCTGAGATGGCGGCAAATTGTTTTGTGAAAGGTAAACAAAAAATCACGTCAATGCCGGCAGCGCTTATCAGTTCCAGTTTTTGATCTATCATGGTGATCAACGGGGGACCATTGCCGGGCTTCATCACCTTAATGGGATGGGGCTCGAAGGTCATAACGGCTGACTGCCCTTGGATGAGACGGGCTCGCGCTTTCACCCTGTCGAAAAGGGCTAAATGCCCTCTATGAACACCGTCAAAATTACCGATGGTCAGCACCGGATTCATCAAAGGCTTTTCAAGCTGTCCCAAATCACGTATAAGCTTCATTTTTCGATAAGCTACCTATAAAATTGAAAAATAAGAAACGAGTGATCCTGGGGAGGATTCTTATCCAAATAGACAAAAAAAGTTGACACCATTTTGAACATTACTATAATGTTGATTTTAAGATATATCAACCCAGTTTCCATGCCGAAGTGGCGGAACTGGTAGACGCGCTAGGTTCAGGGTCTAGTGGGAGAATTCCTGTGGGGGTTCGAGTCCCCCCTTCGGCACCAGGGCGAAACCATTGACAGACAAGGCTTTCCGGATTTCCGGGAGGCCTTTTTTGTCATGCCGGTAAAATTATAAATTTGTCGTTTTTAGCCATTTTTAGCTAGGTTTTGCCATGGGTATGGCAGATTTTTTTAGGCATTCCCGGGATAGGGAGTCGACCCCGAAAAGGCGGTTTTCCTGGGCCGCTTTCCCCGGCATCAATTCCAGGTGCATTACAGGAAATGATTGCTCCGATTCAAGGATATAAGGTATCGACTCATCCTTGTTTTGTCTTTTTCGTTTTCCCCTGCTGACACTGCTGTAATAGCCATATTACCGGACCATCTGCTCCCCCTTGTTGGGGACATGGGAGCACATGGCCGCCGGCCATTCGAGGACGTCAAACACATTCTCCTATTATCCTTTAAGGAGTTACCATTTTAACTGTTAGGGAGGTTTTATGAACCTGCTCAAAGAAACGGCCATCGAATCAATCAAACGCTTACCGGAAGGGTGCACCGTCGAGGACATCCTGTACAGGATAGATCTGGTTGCCCAGGTTTTTGAAGGTCTTAAAGACGCAGAAGAGGGCAGACTGATCACCACTGAAGAGCTTCTCGAACGAGTCGACCAATGGACAAGCTAAGGTGGACCGAAAAGGCGAGCAAGAATCTGAAGGGTGTTTTTGATTATATTTCGAATTACTCTCGGTCTACCTGTTCGGCTCGACAGCCACGGGCTAGGCCCCGGTATGCAGTTCACCCGCCATGGTTGAAACCTCTCGCCTTTGGGCGAAGAAAAGTTTATGTATTTCCCTATGAATTTGCGCAAAAATAACTTCACTGATTGAACCCGGAATCGTTCGTCCTGAGGTATTGAAGGGCGGGTCTTGGCCGTTCATGCTTCGATCCCTCAGCATGGAACGGCCCTATGAGGCAAAATGTAAAGTGAGTGTTGTGCGGCCCCTATGCGCGCCATCAACTTGGGGCCCACAAAAAAAGTTCGGCAATGGGAAAATCAAACCGTGCAAATGGTTTGATTCCTGTCCGATCAAGGAATACACCGATGCGGGGAAATTAGAAAGATACTGGATAGAAAATTATTGTCTGGTCAATAATCATCATTGTCTTCGGTATCGGATGGAAGCGCAAGGTGAG
>JAWOGN010000412.1:0-18229 GCA_046496815.1 Desulfatiglandaceae bacterium | reverse complement strand
CATCAGCTGAGCGGGGGGATGCGACAGCGCGCGATGATCGGGATGGCTCTCGCGTGCAATCCGAGGCTTCTGATCGCCGATGAACCGACCACCGCACTGGATGTGACAATCCAGGCTCAGATCCTCAAACTGATTCGGCGGATACGCGAAGAAATCGGTATGGCGGTGATGTTGATCACCCACGACCTGGGAGTGATTGCCCAAGTCGCCGACCATGTGGTCGTGGCCTATGCGGGCAAGGCCGTCGAAAGCGCTGAAGTGGAGGATATTTTCAAAAGCCCCCTCCATCCTTATACACGCGCACTCTACGACTCGATACCCAGGCTTACGGACACCAGGGGGAGGCGGCTAGAAGTCATTTCGGGGATGGTGCCGAATCCGCTGGAATTTCCGTCCGGATGCCGTTTCCATCCGCGCTGCCGTTACGCCGTTGATATCTGCAGCCGAATCGAGCCTCCAATGGTCACCGAAAGGAACGGGCATCAGGTAAGGTGCCTCATGTATGACCCGCCCCATGAATCGTTGTTTTCCCGGGCGGTGCAATGAACCCACTTCTCGACGTAATCCATGTCAAGAAATATTTCCCGATAACGGGAGGTATTTTTTCCAAGACTTCCGCCTGGGTCCAAGCGGTGGACGGGGTAAGCTTCAAGATCAACAACGGGGAAGTTCTCGGTCTCGTCGGAGAATCCGGCTGCGGCAAGACTACCGCCGGACGACTGATCCTCGGTCTTCTCAGGCCCACCGCAGGCAGCATTCTTTTCGAAGGGAAAGACATCACCCGCATGGGTGCCGGGCAGCTTCGATCGGTCCACAGAAACATGCAAATCATATTCCAGGATCCCTATGCTTCTTTGAACCCTCGCATGACGATCGGCGGGATTGTCGGTGAACCTCTGTTGATTCACAGAATATGCGGCCGCAGGGAGCGGGAAGAGCGCGTCGGCCACCTCCTGGAAACGGTCGGGTTGGATCCCAGATATAGGGACCGTTATCCCCATGAATTCAGCGGCGGGCAGCGACAGCGGGTGGGTATCGCAAGGGCGCTCGCCCTTCACCCCAAACTCATAGTCTGCGATGAACCGGTCTCGGCGCTTGACGTCTCCATCCAGGCCCAGGTTATCAACCTGCTCGAAGAACTCCAATCGACCTTCGGGTTGACGTATCTGTTCATCGCACACGACCTGAGCGTCATCAAGCACATTTCCGGGCGTGTCGCGGTAATGTATTTGGGGAAAATAGTGGAAACGGCGCCCACCGAAGAACTCTACAACTCTCCGCTGCACCCCTATACAAAGGCCTTGATCTCGGCTGTGCCGGTCCCCGACCCAACCTACCGGCATGAGCAGATCGTGCTCAAGGGTGATGTCCCCAGCCCCATCAACCCGCCGACGGGGTGCCGCTTCCACACCCGCTGCAATTACGCGAAGGCTGCGTGTGCGGAGAAAGAGCCCCCGCTGCTGGATGCCGGCGGCGGGCACATGGTCGCCTGTACAAACTTCGGAAAAGCTTCCTAAGAGCGGTGGAAACGCTTTCTCTCTCTTTAAAGGGCAAATTTTTGATCGCCGCTGAACCGGTGTCGCCGATTGGCCCGCCACCATTTAAAGACCCAGATGCTGTGTAGATCATTCTAAAAGTAGACGAGGTTTTCCCATGCGCCGTCTACCCTGTATAACGGCCAAGCCCCCTGTGCGGGTCAGCTGCTGCAGTCGTTCGGTTTATTCCTCACGGTTCACGGTTGATGGATTTCATCCGGTTGTGCTGCTCCGGAGGGTTGAACCTTAAATTCATCTTCCTGTTCTCCCTCTCCGGCAATGACCCAGGCCTTCAATAAGGTATACGAGACCGCCACCACCACCGGGCCGATAAAAAGCCCGATGATTCCGAAGGCAATCAGGCCGCCGATCACACCGGCAAAGATGAGTAGCAAGGGCAGGTCGCCTCCCCTCCTGATGAGGGTCGGGCGAAGGATGTTGTCCATGAGCACGACAGGAACCGACCAAATAAGCAGCACGGTTCCCCAGAGGATGTCGCCCCTCCAATAGAGAAAAATGATGGACGGGATCAGGACCAGGCCGGGTCCGATTTGGGCAATGCAGAGGATAAGCATAACCCCCGTGAGGATGAAGGCCGCCGGCACGCCGGTAACGGCCAGGCCGATACCACCCAGGGTGGATTGGAGGATCGCCGTGAGGCCGACTCCAAGCGCGACGCTTCGTATGGCCTTGGCTGCGAGAATGGCGGCCTCTTCAGTTTTCCCTCCTCCCAGTCGGCGGGCAAAACCGCGGACCCCCCCGCGGCTGTTTCCCCATTTGTGTAAAGGATCGCCGCGATAATCACCGTAAGAAAAAATTCCAGAATCATCATGCCTACACTACCTGCCTGCCCTGCAAACCACCCGACGAGCTTCGCCGTATAAGGCGCCAGAGATCTCGACAGATCCGCCATGCGCAGAGCGGCGACCTGTTCCCAGTACTCGCCAAGCTTGGGTCCGATAACTGGGAGTCCCTCGAGCCAATCAGGGGCCGGGGGAACCGTGAAGGCCGCCAAGGATTTAACCTGGAGAATTATTTGATCCGCGTTGCCGACAATGGTTGCGACAGCGACAAATAAGGGCACAATGAGAGCCAGCAGAAGGACCAAAGTCATCATCGCAACGGGCAACCTTGCGCCGACCCCATAATCGCGCTTGGAGGGCCAGAAACAAGGGCCATGTTGCAACAACGATCATGGTCGCCCAGATAAATATGGTAACAAAAGGGCGTACAACCCAAAAGCATGCAGCAATGAGAATCCCGATGAAGAGCACGATCAAAGTTGTGCGCGTAACATCTTGTGGGATAGAGACGGTCATTGTCACTTTCCTCCTTTTTTCTTGCACATAAACTGATCGGTTCCAAGTTCCGAGTTCAGATCTGCAAAGTAAGCCGCATGAAAAGAAAAATAAACCAAAAACCGTATGCCCGATTCATCTGATGAAGCTTGACATGAAATTTTGCTTATAGTCTTTTAGGGGTCATGAAATTCCTCGCGGACCTTCACATCCACTCCCACTTTTCCAGGGCCACTTCAAGGTCGCTTGATCCTGAACACCTTGCTTTCTGGGCCGGCAAAAAGGGGATCAGGGTCATCGGCACCGGAGACTTCACGCATCCCGGTTGGGTGTCGGAACTTCAAGAGAAACTGGTTGAGGCGGAAGACGGGCTTTACAAGCTGAAACCCGACCTTCAAAAAACCGTGACGGCAAGCTTACCCGCCTCATGCTCCCAAAGTACTCGGTTTATGCTCACCGGCGAGATCAGTTGCATTTACAAGAAAAACGGAAAGACTCGAAAAGCACATCATTTAATCTTGATGCCTGACATGGCATCCGTGCTCAAATTCAACAGCCGACTCGACCGAATCGGAAATATCTCTTCGGATGGAAGACCTATTCTCGGTCTCGATTCAAAGGACTTGCTCGAAATTGCCCTTGAGACATGTGACAGGGGGTTTTTTATCCCTGCCCATATCTGGACACCGTGGTTTTCCGTGTTCGGCTCCAAGTCCGGCTTCGATTCTTTGGAGGAGTGCTTTGAGGATCTCACCAGCCATATTCACGCCTTGGAGACGGGGCTCTCCTCCGATCCCCCTATGAACCGCATGGTATCAGCCCTGGATGATTATCTTCTGGTTTCCAACTCCGATGCACATTCCCCGAATAAATTGGGGCGTGAGGCCAACATCTTTGAGACAGACATCGACTACGACCACATGATCCGGGCCATGGCGGATGGAAATGGGTTTCTGGGCACCCTCGAATTTTATCCGGAGGAAGGAAAATACCATCTGGATGGGCACCGCAAATGCCACGTCAGGTTCCAACCCACAGAAACCATCGAACGGGAGGGAATCTGTCCTGTTTGTGAACGGCTTTTGACCATCGGGGTGTTACATCGAATTTACGAGCTGTCGGATCGTGATGCGCCCAAGCTTGGCAAAGCGTTTATCAGTCTCATTCCGTTGAGGGAGATGCTTTCCGAACTCCTGGCCTGCGGGGTCCAATCCAAGCGGGTATCAGCGGTTTATGAAAAACTGGTGTCGGAACTCGGGCCGGAACTTCGGATTTTGATGGAGATACCCATTCCCCATATCCGGGACGCCGCCGGGCCGGTTCTTGCGGAGGGAATCAGCAGAATGCGCAGGAATCAGGTGATCCGGGAGGCGGGATATGATGGTGAGTACGGAAGAATTCACTTATTCGAGGATTTTGAAAAGCATGCCATGGCCGGTCAGCTGGCCCTGTTTGCGCGAGAAGCCCAAGCGACCCCTACAGTATCGGCACCTGCGCCGCATACAAAGAAGAGTCGCGAGAAAAAATATATACAGACCAACCCTGTGCCTTTTTCACCCCCGGACTCGGTTCTGGATTCCCTGAATCCGGAGCAGAAGTCCGCAGTTCTTTATCAGGGGGCTTGTCTTTTGGTGGTTGCCGGGCCGGGCACCGGTAAAACCATGACTTTGACCCATCGTATCGCGTATCTCATACGCTCGGGCCTTGCAAGACCGGAGCAGGTCCTTGCCCTCACCTTCACCAGGAAAGCCGCAGGAGAAATGGCGGAAAGGATCTCCGGACTCCTTGAAGGGCCAGCAGCAAATGCGGTCCATGTTTCCACCTTTCATGGCTTCTGCCTGGAGATCCTGCGCCATGAAGGAAACAGGATCGGGATTTCGCCTGAATTCGGTCTTTGCACGGAAATCGACGCACGAACCCTCGCAGAGCAGGTTTTGTGCGAGGCCGGCAAAGGCAAGCAATTCAAGCGGAGGTTCCTGAAGGATCTCCCCGGCATGAAAGCTCAGGCTGTCCTGGATCCCGTGGCGTTGCAAAGGAACACTGAAAGCGTTTTTTCCATTTTCACTACATACCAGACTCGGTTGAGAACGCTCGGCATGCTGGATTTTGACGACCTGGAAACGGAAACCTTGAGATTATTTCAAAACCATCCCGATGTTGCTCGAGAATATGGCAAGAAATACCCATGGATCTTTGTGGACGAATATCAGGACACCCACCCGATTCAGGTTGAACTGCTCAAGAAACTCATCCGGACGGATAAAACCAGAATCTGTGTGATCGGTGATCCGGATCAAGCAATCTACGGGTTTCGCGGGGCGGATGTCAGGAATTTCTATCGATTTGCAGAGGATTTCCCCGGCGCCGAGGTAATCACACTCACAAAAAATTACCGTTCAGCAAAAGAAATACTTCAGGGAGCTTCCGCTCTCATGGGAAAGGGAGCGCCCCTTGAATGCCTATCCTTAGAGACTGGGCCGATCTCTATTTCGACCTGCGGGACCGAGTCTGAAGAGGCTGAGATGATCGTGGAGCAAATAGAAAGACTGATCGGGGGCACAACCCATTTTTCTCTTGACAGCGGTCGTGTCGCCTCCCATGAAGGGGAAACATCTATTGGATTTGGTGATATCGGCGTGCTTTTTCGTTTGAATGTGATGGGTGATGCCCTGTCGGTGGCACTGGACAGAGCCGGGATTCCATTTGTTCGCTCCGGGGAGACCCCACTAAGAGCCCGGTATCCGGTTAATATCCTCTGGAGGTTTTTCCAAACACTTCAGTATCCCGATAACCCGCATTACGCGAAGTTGTATGAACAGTCCCTCTCTGAAGCATTCATCACCGAACAGCCCTTGTCCGAGACGTTCCAAACAAACGGCACATTGCCGGAACTCATTGATCGCGCCGTAAAATGGCATGAATTTGACTGCTCATCGGAGAAGACCGCTGAGGCTTTAAACCGACTGAAACAGTTGGCAGCGAATCTGGAAGGGAACCTAGAGACCTTTTTGGATATCCTTTCCCTGGAACGGGGCATTGATCATGGGATTCTCATCGGTGACCGTGTGGCCCTGATGTCTATCCATGCGGCCAAGGGACTGGAGTGGCCCGTAGTCTTTATGACCGGTTGCGAGGATCGGCTCATGCCGTGCACTCTGTTTGGAAGCAGCGATGATAAAGAAGAAAGACGTCTCTTTTACGTGGGGATGACGCGGGCCCGGTCTCAACTCATTTTATCCCGTGCCAAGCGTCGGACGCTCAACGGTCGCGTTTTGACCCTCGATGCTTCACCGTTCCTTCATGTCCTAACGGAAGACATCTGCATGCCTCTTGAGCGGCGCGCTTGGAAACCCAGACAAAAGCCCCACAGACAATTAAATCTTTTTGGTTCAAGGGGGTTTCAGGATCCTCCACTCCAGGGTTAATTCCCGTGCATCCTTATTGTCACGTTGACACTGGAATGCCGATCTAATAGACTTTCCAAAGAAATCGGCCTTTCCAGCAAACGGTCCCGTCATGCCTTCAGCGCCGATCCTGAGGGAGAAAGCGCTTGCTCAAGTGTATTTTTTACGGCAGACGGTTCCCCTGTTTCTGGCGACGGATAGGATTGAAATAGGAGTTTGGTTTGGATGCTTCAATAAAAATTGAGACCTTTTATCGCGTATTTCGGGATGTCAGCACCGTGGTACATTCCAGCACGGATGTGGAGGAGGTTTTGGAGCTGGTGGTGTGGAAAGCTTCCGAGATGCTGGATGCCAAGGGAGCCGTCCTCAGGATTCTCAATCTGGGAACACACCAATTGGAATTAGGCGCTGCCTATGGCCTGGGAGAGCGATACCTTTCAAAGGGGGCTGTCTCCAAGGAAAACATCATTACGGATCTTTGCAGGAAAAACAAGGTTATCATGATTGATGACATCCTGACGGATCCTCGTGTTCAATATCCACAGGAGGCATGGGAAGAAGGCATTCGCATGATCCTGGATCTTCCGCTCACCCTCAAGGCTGATATTGTCGGAATCATTCGGATGTATTTTTCCGAGAAGCGAACGTTTTCCGAGGAAGAACTGGATTTCGTAATCGCCATCACGCAGCAATGTGCCTGCGCAATCGATAAGGCCAGGCTGATCGAAAACCAGCAAGCTCGTTACGACCACCTGGTCCTTCAAACTGAAAAGCTTTCGGCACTGGGCCGAATGGCCGCAGGAATCGCCCACGAAATCAACAATCCGCTTGGCGGCATATTGCTTTACAGCACCAACCTATCCAAAAAGGTTCCAGAGGATGGACCGCTTCGGGAAGGCCTGGAGATTATCATCAATGAGACCTTGCGTTGCAAAACCATTATCCAGGACCTGTTGGAATTTTCGCGTGAAAAGGAGCCTGAAAAGACCTTGGCCAATGTCAACCATATCATTGAAAAAACTCTGGGCATGCTCGACAATGAGTTTCGTCTCCATCACATCACGGTAAAAAAACTTCTGTTTAGCGAAATGCCGGACAATTTTGTGGACGTGAATCAGATGCACCAGGTCTTTGTTAACCTTTTGCTCAATGCCGTAAAAGCCATTCAAGAAAATGGTGAGATCACTATCAGGAGCCAATTGGATGCGGATCGAAAGTATGCAACGGTCGAGATCGCGGACAATGGCTGCGGTATCCCCCAAGAGCACATAAGCAAAATATTTGAACCTTTTTTTACCACCAATCCAACGGGAACGGGCCTTGGGCTGGCCGTGACCTATCGAATCATCCGGAACCATCAAGGGGAAATTCACGTTTCCAGCAAACCCGGGAAAGGAACCCGTTTTAGCATTGAGATCCCGCTCCATGAAAGCGAACCCTCCGGGAAAACAACAAGACACCCAAATGCAACCCAGTCGTATTCTGATCATCGACGATGAACGTGTCATATGCGATGGATGTCGCATGGCGCTTTCCGAAAAAGGCCACTCCGTGGATATCTCCATGACCGGAAGGGCGGGGATCGAGGCAATCCGGAAAGGGATCTATGATCTTGTCCTGTTGGATATGAAGCTGACGGATATGGACGGGATGGATGTTCTGAGGATCCTTAGAAGCAAAACCCCGAATGTGTACGTAATCGTCATGACGGGGTATTCCTCAGTTCAAAATGCCGTGGAGGCCATGAAATTGGGGGCTTTCGATTACCTCACCAAGCCATTCCCCGATGACGAACTCGTGCTTGCTGTGGATAGGGCCATCGAGAAAAAACGGTTGGTTGAGGAAAATCTTGCGCTGCGCCAACAACTCAGTGAGCGGTTTGACTTCAGCAACATCATCGGCAAAAATCCCGGAATTCTCAAAATATTTGATGATATTAAAAAGGTTGCCCCTACCGCCACGACCGTACTGCTGAGTGGAGAAAGCGGAACGGGCAAGGAATTATTCGCCAGGGCCATCCATGCCCACAGCAAAAGGGCCGCCCGAAAATTTGTGGCGGTTGACTGCAATACATTTTCTCCATCACTGCTGGAAAGCGAACTGTTCGGACATGTTAAAGGCGCTTTTACCGGCGCGATTCAGGACAAAGCCGGCATTTTTGAGTCCGCCGATCACGGTTCCCTTTTTCTGGACGAAGTGGGGAATCTGGATCCGGACATTCAGGCGAAACTGCTGCGGGCGATGGAAATGCAGGAATTCAAACCTGTAGGCTCCAGCCGCATAAGGAAATCGGATGTCCGCTTCATTGCCGCCACAAACCGGGATTTGAAGGCCATGGTTGAAAAGGGGACCTTCCGCGAAGACCTTTTTTACCGCTTGAACGTATTTCCCATCTTCATTCCGCCACTCAGGGAGAGAAAAGATGACATACCACGGTTGCTCTATCACTTCCTAAAGGTATATCGCCAGAAGATTGCAAAACGAGTGGACGGGTTCTCGGACGACTCCATCGAAATGCTGGCGAATTATGATTGGCCGGGCAACGTCAGACAGCTAAAAAATGTGGTCGAGCGCCTGGTCATCATGGCCGATGAGCGGGTTTTGGATTACCAAAGCCTATCGGATCATTGGGAGATGAAACCAAATCGAACCCGAGATGCCGTTCCTGAAACCCTGGAGCAACTCAAATCGGTCAAACGACATCTGCTGGAGAATCAATTCGGTCAAATAGAGAAAGCTTTCCTTCAAAAAGCCCTTTTGACTGCGCACGGCAACATCACCCAGGCAGCCAAACACGCGGGCATGCAGCGATCCAATTTTTCAGCCCTCATGAAAAAGCACCACTTGTCCGCAAGTCATGAAAAGACGACTTTGAAGCCTGGGGATTCCATGAACTAGGAATGTCCGGTCACTCGTTTCGTATGAGAGCCCATAAGGCCGTATAACTATTTATATATTTATAACTATATGAAATAATTTAGACAAATTGTGATACGCCTGCGTTATCCGTATAATACCGCATACACGCACGTCTTGGGAAGACCACGCCGGTCCTTAGACTTAGTAAATACAACTATATGATATAAATACAAATTCAGGAAAGTTGAAATTCTTTCTGTTGCTTTTCATTCCTGGCACGGCACTTGCTCAATAATGCAATCGCGCAACCCGGAAAACCAAAATTCAATCAATTTTGTTTCATAACTCAGCAACAGGAGGAATTAAAATGACAACGCTACAGGAAAATTTGGCCGTCAACCATCTGGTACCCCCTCACATCCTGGTCATGGAAGATGACCTTAGCGTGGCCAAGGGCCTTGAGATGGTATTAACCGAGGAAGGATATGATGTGAAATTGGCGGGCACGGGCGAGCTGGCCCTCGAGGCCTTCAAACAAAAACGTTATGACCTGTTGGTGGCGGATCTCAGACTCCCGGGCATCGGCGGCATGGAGGTAATAAAACAGGTCAAAAAAGAAAAACCTGAAACCGAAGTCATCGTAATCACAGGGTATGGAACCACTCCTACCGCTGTGGAAGCTATGAAGCTGGGGGTTCGTGACTTTTTGCCCAAGCCGTTTACCGAAGAGCAGATTAAGGGCGCCGTCGATGAAGCCTTAAAGGAGAATTTTGAAAAACCTGCCGATACACTCGTCAAGGCGCCCGAAACGGAAGAAGAAAAACTCATACAGAAGCGACAGGTCATTCAGGTGCTGAACCGGACCGCCGAAGATCGGGATTTCTGGCGGGAGGTAATGGAAAACGGATCCGGTGCCTTGGAAGGATATCAGCTGTCTCTCGAAGCCAAGGCTGCCATCGCCTCCGGTGACCTGAAGTGGATTAACGAGCATGTCGGAGAGTTGACCCAGAAACAACTTATGTTCATTTATAAACGTCTGGAGCGGGAAGCCTGGTAATCCGGTCGGGTGGGTTCTTTATAGAAAACGGGAGACTTGCAATCAAAGCTCCATATAAAAAAAGACCGGCTTACGAGGGAAAGCCGGATTTTTTTGATAGCCGGGTCTTTCCTGAATCGGGCCGAGCCACTCGCTTCAGAATTAAATTCTCGAACTTGGTCGCAAACGCTATCGGCAAGGGGAGCCGGTGAAATCTCTTAAAATCCTGGTCATTGACGATGAAAAAGTGATATGTAACGCCTGCCGTCTGGTTTTAACGGAAAAAGGCCATACGGTCGATCTTTGTATGACCGGCGAAACCGGCTTGATTGCCATTGAAAAAGGGACCTATGATGTTATCCTCTTGGATATGAAACTGCCCGATATAGACGGCATGGAGATCTTAAGGACGGTAAGAAAGAAAATCCCGGCACCCTGCTTGATTGTCATGACGGGGTATTCCACCATGTCGAATGCGGTGCAGGCCATGAAACTGGGAGCTGTCGATTATCTTACAAAACCATTTACAGATGATAATCTGATAGAAGCCATCAAAAAGTCTTGTGATCTTCATTAACAAGGCGCTGATTTTCCTTTTCCGTGCCGGACACATGTCATCCGCCGAAATGACGAAAAAAGGGTTTTTGGGATTTTTTACGAGACCATGGAACGATAAATCGCGTTACCTTTATGCGTAAGGAGTAAGGAATGGAAGAGAAAACGGCCCACAACATCCAGGGCGCGGTGATGGTTGTCGGTGGCGGAATCGCCGGCATGCAGGCGGCCCTGGATCTCGCAAATTCAGGATTCTACGTTTACATGGTAGAAAAATCACCGGGCATTGGCGGTGTCATGGCGCAGCTGGACAAGACCTTTCCCACCAATGACTGTTCCATGTGAATACTCGCCCCCAAACTGGTCGAGGTCGGCCGGCACATAAATATCGAATTGATCACTCTGAGTGAACTTGACACGATATCAGGACGAGAAGGCGATTTTAAGGTAAAAGTTACACAGCACCCGCGATATGTGGACATGGATAAATGCATTGCCTGCGGAACCTGTGCGGAGAAATGCCCCAAAAAGACGGATGATATTTATAACGAGCGATTGATTCAGCGCAAGGCCATTTATGTGCCCTACTCACAAACCGTACCACTCAAATATGCGATTGATCCGGAGGCCTGTATCTATTTCAAAAAAGGGAAATGCAAGGCCTGTGAGAAATTTTGCCCCGCCGGGGCCATCAAGTTTGATGATACAAAAAAAGAGATTATTTTAAGCGTCGGATCTATTATTTTGGCTCCGGGATTCAAGTCCTTTGATCCCAGCCGATATGATACATATGCCTACGCCTCCCTGCCCAATGTCGTGACTTCGCTCGAATTTGAACGGCTTCTTTCCGCAACGGGTCCTTTCATGGGACATCTGGTCAGACCGTCGGATAAAAAGGAACCCAAGAAAATCGCCTGGTTTCAGTGTGTGGGTTCAAGGGATATCAACACCTGTGCAAATGGTTATTGTTCCTCTGTGTGCTGTATGTATGCCATCAAGCAGACCCTCATCGCCATGGAACACAGCAATATCCCCCTGGACTGCTCTGTTTTTTTCATGGATATGCGGACCCACGGAAAGGATTTTGATCGGTACTATGAAAACGCCAAACATGAAGGGGTGCGATTCATCCGATCACGCATCCATACGGTGGAACCGATACCGGGGACCGATGATGTTATGGTTCGATACAATGAAGATGCCGGCCGCTTAAAAGAAGAACCCTTTGACATGATTGTGCTTTCGACGGGTCTTGAAACGGATGAAAAGGTCGTGGCGCTTTCAGAGCGCCTCGGCATTGAACTTGATGGGTACCGTTTTACACAGACGGACAGCTTCCACCCGGTGGCCACGTCGGTCCCGGGAATCTATGCATGCGGAGCCTTCAGCGGCCCCAAGGACATTCCCCTGTCGGTTATGGAAGCGAGCGCCGCCGCCTGCGCCGCAACTGAGAGTCTGGCCCCGGCCCGTAATACGCAAACAAGAGAAATTGAGACGCCACCCGAAAAGGATGTGTCCCGGGAAGCACCAAGGATTGGAGTCTTCGTTTGCAACTGCGGTATCAATATCGGGGGTGTGGTAAGGGTTCCGGAAGTGGCGAAATACGCAAGGACCCTGCCCCATGTGGTTTATGTAGAGGAGAACCTGTTTACCTGCTCACAGGATACCCAGGATAAAATGACGGAGGTCATCAAGGAACAGGGCTTAAACCGAGTGGTGGTTGCTGCTTGCACACCCCGGACCCACGAGGCGCTTTTTCAGGAAACTCTGATTAATGCGGGGCTCAATAAGTATCTTTTTGAGATGGCCAATATCAGAAACCACGACTCCTGGGTGCATTCGGATGATCCGGATGCGGCAACGGAAAAAGCAAAAGACCTGGTGCGGATGTCTGTGGCAAAAGCCGGGTTGGTCCGTCCGTTGACGGAGACAGACCTTCCCATAAGCCATTCGGCAATTGTGGTCGGCGGCGGTATTGCGGGTATGACGACTGCCCTTTCCTTAGCCCACCATGGCTTTCCGGTGCACCTTATTGAAAAATCCAATTCTCTCGGCGGCAATGCGCTGCAGCTTTACAAAACCTACAAAGGAGAGGATATTCCGGCCTTTGTAGAGAAACTCATCACTGCGGTGCAATCGGAAGCCCATATCACCCTCCACGTGGGTTCGACCATTACCAAGGTGGAGGGATTTGTCGGTAATTTCAAGACGGATGTAAGTAACGGATCATCGATTGAGACGATCGCGCACGGCGTGGCGATCCTTGCAACGGGAGCAGAAGAATACAAACCCACGGAGTACCTTTACGGGAAACACAGGGCTGTCCTGACACACTTGGAGATGGATGAGCGCTTCCGGAAGAACGATCCGCGGTTGGAAAATGCCAAAAATGCGGTTTTTATCCAATGTGTCGGATCGAGAGATGAAAATCGACCTTACTGCTCCAAGGTGTGTTGCACCCATTCTGTGGAAAGTGCGCTGGAGCTCAAAGAAAGGAATCCGAATATAAATGTATATATCCTTTACAGAGATATTCGGACCTACGGAAAGCGAGAAGATCTTTACCAAAAAGCGAGGGCCGCAGGGGTGATCTTTGTCCGTTACGACCCGGATGAAAAACCCAGGGTGACTCCGGACGGCGAGTACGTTCAGGTGGAATTCAAGGATCCCATCCTTGACCGCAAATTAACCGTTCAGGCAGATATCCTTTGCTTGGCAACGGCCATTGTGTCTCATATGGATGAGGGATTGACCCGGTTTTTCAAGGTGCCCATGGATGCGGATGGATGGCTTCTGGAGGCCCACCAGAAATTAAGACCGGTAGACTTTGCCAATGATGGTGTCTTTCTTTGCGGCATGGCCCATTACCCAAAGCCCATTGATGAGAGTATTGCCCAGGCCCAGGCAGCCGCTTCCCGGGCGCTTACGGTTTTAACCTTAGAAACCATCAAGGTGGGGGGTGTGATCTCCCAAATTATTCCTGAATTGTGTTCAGGGTGTTTGGGTTGCATCAATGTGTGCCCCTATAATGCCATTACGTTTGATGATGAAAAAAAAGTAGCCGTTGTGAACCCGGCATTATGCAAAGGCTGTGGCGCGTGCGCTGCGGCGTGTCCTTCAGAGGCACCGGTTCTCATGGGGTTTAACAATGAACAGCTTTACGCGCAGATCAAGACCGCATTGACCGCATAATGTGTCCGGGAAAACCATTTGACTGAACCGGCGTCTATTCAAATGTCTTTTCAATCCTGTAATCCTGTCTAATAAAGTTGTGTCATTACAAGGAGAGAAGCATGAAAACAGAAACCTTTGAACCCAAGATAATCGCATTTATGTGTAACTGGTGTACCTATGGTGCGGCCGACCTGGCAGGTGTCAGCCGATTACGATATCCGCCCAACATACGGCCTGTTCGAGTCATGTGTTCCGCCACGATATCGCCCCACCATGTTTTGAGGGCTTTTCAAAGCGGGGCCGATGGGGTCCTGGTGGGCGGTTGACACATCGGAGACTGCCATTACCTGTATGGTAATTACATGACCATCAAGAGAATGACCTTTCTGCAAAATCTTTTAAAATTTATGGGATTTGAGGACCGTTTACACTTGGACTGGATATCTTCGGCCGAGGCCCAAAAATTTGTCCAGGTGGTTACTGATTTCACGCGGAAAATAAAATCATTAGGGCCTAACCCTTTATCAGATGGGCGGATTCAGGCAAAGCGTGTTCACGGAGGATGACATGCAAGCGCAGGTGAAAGAGTGGCTTGAACAGGGTAAAGTGGATGTTTTTCTGGCCTACAAGATGATACAAGGTCACCCTTTGCCCTATTGTTTTACAAGGAACGACCTGGACGAGGTGAATGAATTGATCCCCGGACCGATCCGATATCCCCTTGAGAAGATCGCTACCAAAATAGCGGCCCAATACCCGGACGTGAAGATAGGTCTTCTGGTTCGTGACTGCAACCAGCGCGCTTTGAATGTCCTTTATGTGTGGAACCAGTTGAATCCGGAAAATGTGGAAACCATCAGTGTGAACTGCTGCCCCTCAAAGCTCAAGGAGCACGCGGACTGTTCTTACTTAGAGCCGAAAAAGGCAGGTCCTTACAAAAAGCAGGTGGGCGTAGACAACAACATGGATCTTGAGGATATGGATGCCTATGGCCGGCAGGAGCGGTTCAATCGGTGGATGTACGAGTTTAAGAAATGCATCAAGTGTTATGGATGCCGGGACATCTGCCCGGTTTGTTTTTGCAAGGAATGCAGCCTGGAACATGATGATCTCATCGGCACCGGTGACCTTCCGCCCGAAGTCCCCATATTTCACCTGGTCAGGGCCGTGCATATGGCGGGCCGATGTATAGACTGTGGCTTGTGCGAAGATGCCTGCCCGGTGGATATCCCGTTACGGCTGCTCTACAAAAAAGTGAATGAAATTGTCATGGATGTCTTTGAATATGAAACCGGAACCAGTCCCAGCCAGAATCCGTTTAGTGTGCTGGGCGATACGGTGACATTGAAACCCAAACCGATCAGCGAAGCAGCCTGATCGAATTGCTTCCTTGAAGGAGTGAGGAAAATGGACTGCAAAATAGTTCCCTCTGTTTGTTCATACTGTGGAACAGGCTGTGGGGTCCTTTTCCAGGTGTTGGACGGGAAACTCATGGGGACCCTACCCATGAAAACACATCCGGTCAACGAAGGAAAACTGTGTATAAAAGGCTGGAACCTCCATGAGCATGTGAACAGCTTTATGCGCCTGAAACAACCGCTGGTCAAAACGTTTGGCAGGTTCATTAAGACCGGCTGGGACGAGGCCATTCAGCTCACGGCCGACCGTTTTCGGGGAATTATTGAAAAATACGGCCCGGACAGCATCGGCGTGCTGGTGTCTGCTAAAATTACCAATGAAGAGAATTACCTGGGTCAGAAATTTTCCCGAGCCGTTATTGGTACCAACAATGTGGATCACTGCGCCCGTCTCTGACACAGTTCTACGGTGGCCGGTCTGGCCGCCGCTTTCGGCAGTGGTGCCATGACCAATTCGATTGCGGAAATCGAAGAAGCCGGATGTATTTTTGTTATCGGTTCCAACACTACGGCTTGCCACCCCCTGGTTGCCCGTCGTATTTTCAGGGCCAAGGAAAAAGGGGCGAAACTCATCGTGGCGGACCCAAGAAACATCCAGCTTTCCCGCTTTGCCGATATGGCGGTAAATCATCGCCTGGGCAGCGATGTCGCCTTGCTAAATGGAATGATGCACATCATTATCCAAAATGATTGGCATGCCAAAGACTACATCGCTCAGCGGACTGAAGACTACGAGGCCTTCGAAAAGCTCATGCAGATGTATACCCCTGAAAAGGTCCAGGCCATTACCGGAGTTGACCGCAAGGACCTGGAAAGTATGGCCGAACTGTATGCGACCAATCCCCCCGCGAGCCTCCTGTATGCCATGGGCATCACCCAGCACACAACCGGTGTGGATAATGTCAAATCCTGTTGCAATCTGGGCATGCTGTGCGGAAATGTGGGGGTTTACGGCGGCGGGGTGAACCCATTGAGGGGACAAAATAATGTCCAGGGTGCCTGTGATATGGGCGGGCTGCCCAATGTCCTGACGGGCTATCAGCCGGTCACGGATCCGAAAGTCCTCGAAAAATTCTCTCAAGCCTGGGGAAGAACCCTTTCAGACCGGCCGGGGTTAACCATAACGGATATGATCCCGGCCATGCTGGAAGGAAAACTGAAAGGGCTCTATGTCATCGGGGAAAACCCCAAACTCAGCGACCCGGACTGGAACCATTTGAATCATGCCCTCAAAGAACTTGATTTTCTTGTCGTTCAGGAACTGTTTTTGTCGGAAACCGCCCAGGTGGCGGATGTGGTTTTTGCCGCCGCTTCCACGGCCGAAAAAGACGGTACGATAACGAATACGGAACGTCGCTGTTTGCGAATACAGAAGGCGATTGAGCCGATCGGAGACAGTCTGGCCGACTGGGAAATCATCTGCAAACTTTCAACCGCAATGGGCTATGAAATGAATTACGAAAGCCCTGAAGAAATTTTTAATGAAATGACGTCCCTGACCCCGAAAAGCTATGCCGGCATGACCTACGACCGCCTGGGGCTAGATGGAATCCAGTGGCCGTGCCCCGACACCGCACATCCGGGAACCCCGTACCTGCACAAGGATCAATTTACCCGTGGCAAAGGAAAATTCCACGCGGTTGCATATCAGGATCCGGCAGAAATGCCGGATGATGAATACCCCTACTTCCTTACCACCGGCCGCATGTTTGCGCATTTCCACACAGGCACCATGACCCGAGTTTCGCCGCATCTGGATGTTGAGCAAACCACAGGCTATGTGAGCATCCACCCCAAGGACGCTGAGCGTCTATCGGTCAAAGATGGGGATGTGATCGTTTTATCGTCGCGCCGGGGCCAAATGGAGGCCCCCGCCAAATTAACCCATGCGGTGTCACCCGGCGTGCTTTTTCTGCCCATTCATTTTGGAGAAAACCCGACAAATGTGCTGACCAATGCAGAGGCCTTTGACCCCCTGGCCAAGATCCCGGAATTCAAGGTGAGTGCGGTGAATATCAAAAAGCTGTCCGACTAGAGGGACATATTGCCGCTCCGTCGATTTTGGATTGAAGCGTATGTAGAATTCGGTTAATGCTTAAATGCCCTCTGGCCTGTGAATACCATGGTCGCTTGCGGGTCTGCTTCGTTACAGGCTTGGATCACTTCAAAGTCCCGAAGGGATCCTCCCGGTTGCACGATCGCCGTAATCCCTTCACGGATTGCGACATCGACACCGTCTCGAAAAGGGAAGAATGCATCGGAAATCATGCAAGCACCGACAAGCCCCCCTTTTGCCGCCTTCTTCGCCGCATCAATCTCGTCCAGAAGCCCCTTGTGTTTCTGACCCTTTTCGACGGCAAGGTCCAGTTCTTTGTAGGAAATACCGTGTTTCTCATAGCACATGGCATCTGCATATTTTGTGTAGGCCTTGAAAACGGCAATCTCCGCCACCCCGACCCTGTCCTGTTCACCCGTCCCGATCCCCACCGTCACCCCATTTTTCACATAGAGAACAGAGTTCGAGGTGACGCCCTGTTCCACCTGCCAACCGAACAGCATGTCGGCATATTCGCGCTCAGTGGGCCTACGCTCAATCCGATACGTCTCACCCATATGCTCGGTTTCGGCTACCGTAAAGTCCTCGAAGGTCCGGATGCGGTTTAAAGGAGACTGCTGTACCACAATCCCGCCATCAATGAGACTCTTGAAGTCCACAAATCTCGTAGGCGCATATTGAGAAAGCTGATCCATCCGGGGAATCCGTATGATCCGGAGATTGGCCCGTTGCGATAGAACCCCAACCGTTCGCGATTCAAAGTCCGGCGCGGCGACGACTTCAAGATAATTTTTTGAAATCATTTCGGCCGTTGTTAAATCAATGGGGCGGTTAAACAGCGCACATCCTCCGAAAGCGGCAATCCGCTCCGCCCTATCCGCCTTTCGGTAGCCT
>JAWOGN010000247.1:0-5247 GCA_046496815.1 Desulfatiglandaceae bacterium | reverse complement strand
CCAGATAGCGCTGATACCATATCTCAAAAGTCAGTAAGCGATAAAACAAACGCGAATACAGTGGATTTCCATCCCTGTGTTTGTCAACCACTCGATTCACGAAATCTACGTTATAAAGATTCCTTTGCTTGATTCTCTCCGTTTGAAACACTTTTCTGATAAATGTATTTTCTTTACATATCCAGCTGTCATAGTCGGTGACCGCGACTGGTGTTTGTTGAGGAAGGTGCAAATATCTTCTCCACCGCCTGGCGGATTTCGTGAGAGAAACTCTCACGGTACTGCTTGATAAAGGTAACTGGGTCTTCACATACATAATATCCAACAATTTGGGAGAATTCCTCTTGATTATGTATTTGGGAATCCTGTTTCCGAACATCAGGGTGTCGGGAAGCATGAAAACGGCATCCAGTAGATCATTATCCGTATAGACGGCGCGGTAGCCGAACTTCTGAGCCAATATGAGCGGTCCTCCGATTATGTAGCGACGTGCCCGCTGCTGCAGGTATAGAAAGGCCAGTTTTTTTATCGGTGAAAGGTCTTGATTGAGCTTCGCACAGATCCTTATAAAATATTTTTCGCACACCCCTTTTAGGTGCTTCCATACTTCAGGCAGAAACAGCTGCTGAAGCTGTTCATCGGGTAAGGGATAGTTCTTTTGAAAGAATACTTTCGCGAATTGCCGGGAATCTCGGTTTGCGTACCGACGCAAGCGCGCGCTTTTCCAGAAGCCTCGCCAGATTTCGCCACAGAACCCGTTCAGAACGAATAACTCACGGGAAGGAAAATCTATGATTGGGAAAATTGCGTGGGCGTCATATATGGGGGCCACACAATCGTTGTGTGAAACCATCTGAGCCGAATACTTCGCCAGGTAGTCTTCAGGGAAAAAATACGATTTATGAGAAATGTCGCTCGCCCTCGCGACCTGCTCCGAAACGAGCACCTCAAGACTGCCTTCGCGCCCCCTTGTAAAGGAATGAATCGGATACCGCTTGGCGTCAATGCAGGAAAGTATCACCCTGGAGTCAACACCGCCGCTGAGCGAGAGACCGAATTTTGTGCCGGCTGTGAGACGACGCCTGATCGACTGCTTGAAAAGGTGTTCGATTTCTGAGAGGGAATCGTCATCTTTTTTCTTCTGAAATGGCTCCTTCGGCGGGAAATTCCAATACGTTTCAATAGACAATTTTCCACCCTTGAAAGTCAGGCATGAAGCGGGAGGAAGACAGTTTACGCCGTCAAGGAGCGTCGTGTTATCAATGAGATGCCCGAGTTGAAAAAACTGGGCAACGCCGTCGAAATCATAGTGAAAGGGGATTCGATCATATGCCGGGATTGCCTTGAGTTCTGAGGAAAAAAGAAGAAGCCCGCCATTTGTGTGGTAATAAAGGGGAGAAAACCCGAAGCGGTCATTGATGATCTTGATACAGTTTGACGCGTAGTCTACGATAACGATGACATAATGGCCATTGAGATCAAAAAAAGTGTTTTCTTTTTTGCTGTCCAAGTATGTCCGGCAAAGATGATGAAACCCGTCATTACGATTCGTCCCCTTGCTTTTCTCAAGTTCTCTATTGACTGTGGAAATCCTTGAATGTGAGGATTCAAAGACTTCGCCTTTCATAAAGAAAGCCGTGCGCGCTTCTTCAAAAATTCTTGGAAGGGGGAATGGGCCGGCATATGGCAAATCACAAATCCCCACCGCAAGCCCTGGTTTTACAAAAATACCACGTTCATAGAATTCATAATGACGAAGCCTGCAAACCATGTTGTCAAGATAGGTTCGAAGTTGGGTGTCATCCGATGTGCTGTCTGTGATTCCGCATATACCTCCCATATCAAATCCTCAATATATCATTCTCAACTGAATTTGCGTTGGACGCAACGCTCTCTTGCTGGAATTGGCATGAAGTAGGGCTCGAAGGGCAGGATATCTTGGTATCAATCCAAACAGAGTCCAGCGTGCCGCCGAACTGCTCTAGTCGGGCTCCTCATGACGAGAAAAAAAATCCGGGTCCTCGGCCCGAACCCTTTCGATCTTGGATGCGTCGAGTTCAGTGCGCCACTTGTAGTTTCGGCTCTCTAAGTTTCGTGGAATGCTATTCTCTAAATCTTCGGACCAGGAAAGAGCGCAGTTTTCTGCGATATATCGGATCGTCTTAACAGGGTGGGCACAGAGCTTTGTATAGTAGACCTTGAAGAATCGGCCGGGATAATCGGCTTCCTTATTTTCCAGAGCCTTTGTCAAATATCTGTATTGCTGTCCTGCCACGATTTCCGGAGGCAAATCGGCCATCGCTTCCCAGCCGGGTATGCGGTCCCCGTACCACCCACCCCCCTTGCTTTCCCTCTGTTCCCGCCGCACCAGCGTCGAATTCACCACAGCGCGCCAGTCGCGAATGATATGAACGAAAAGCGAATCGGGAAAAACCGCATCAATCCAATCAAGCCTCAGAGAGAGACGGGGATACTTGGCCAGAAAACGCTTCGCATGACGGAGCCGCAGGACTTTACTTACGGTATCTTGGTACCACGATACGGCCTCGACAGTCGCATCGTTTGCCCCCATTTCATCATGCTCGGAATTCCAAAAACGATCCCAAATTCTTTGTGACTCCATCGGACGGTCGGGCATTCCCATACGCGTCATGACGTGTGCGAGGAAGGGAAAAGACGGCAGACGGCGGTTTGCAACGTTAAAATACCCAATGTCGGGATGTTTGCTTAATATGTTGTAAAGGAGGGTGGTCCCACTCCGATGGGGGCCAACAATGAAGATGGGGCGATCGACATGCATAGGCTTGTATTCCCCTTTGGCTGAGTAGTCGGCTTTGGGACCGGATTCTAGGCAAGTTGTGGGTGTCTGTCAATTGGGAAAACGTCCTACCGATAGCTCATCTGGGGGGCGATTCGCGTTTGTGTGAGGCGAAAATTGTCTCTAAACCAAAGTTTCGTATCCGTATTTTTCCAGGAGCTCCTTCGATACCCGGGTAATGATTCGTTTTTCTCTTGAATTCAGTATCGTTTTGTATCGCTCATCCAACCGGATTTGAAAACCGGTTGAGTCAACAAAATCCTTTATCTCATCACGAGTGCGAGCCTGAGGAAGTCCATGAAACCGCTGAATTGTGACGATCGGTTTGCCATTTCCGGAACAAAGATGATGATGTTTCTCCCAAAAACTGGTCATACCGGGGAAATAATCGATTCCCAAAAAGGCGCAGATGCGCCCGGCGACTTCGTCGGGATTGAGACAAAAGTCCTCGTATGTGATCGTGAAGCAATTGTCACCCAACGAATCGCAATAGTTGTCCAGTTTTTTTCGCCGCCTGACCCATCTTTTCACCCTCTCTTTGGTAATGCGTTGGCGGTATTTGACCTTTTGAAACATCAATGACCCGTAAGGATTGCGAAGGATGTGCAGCACTCTGCAATCCGCTTTGCCATTCAAAGACGCTTTGCCCTTTTCAAAAGAACGCCTCTTTTTTGAAGAATCTATCAGTATATCGGCGCCGGAGGATTCAAACGCAGCTTCAAAGATGTTCATCCCCCGAGAAACAAGGACTCGAAATTTTTTCCAGAAATCACATTCCGAGGGACAAATCCTACAAAGGTTATCCCTCTCTTTTATCCATTTGTCTATATGCCTGAACTCGCCGAGGCAGAAGCATCTTGGATGGGTACCCATTACAAGGCTCAACAAGGTGCTGCCTGAGTGAGACATTGACACAATCGTAACCAGTTGCCTGCGCACGTGTAACTCCTGGATCTTCAAAGAAAGGCTTACTCACAGCAGCCCAACGGCCCCTGCTGCTGAGCTCATGACGTCTTTCAAAAACCAAATTTTTGAAATATATAACATCTTTTTCTATCACTTTATATTATTTTTTGGGGTCTTTCTGTATTATGATCATGTACTCATTTGAATGAATGCCTGGAGATCCACGGATGGGAGCTCCCGGAGTTTGGAAGCCGGCCGGATGGTTGTTGTGCCGAATCCCAGGACAGGATTGGGGCTCCAAACCTGGAACCCTCCATCATCCATCCGTGTTTTTAAGGGTCTTGGATGTTATCAGAACTCCAATTCAGCGGTTTTGATCCGGGTTCGATTCGCATTGAACGGTGACGCAAAGAAAGATGTTCAGAAACCAAGTGAAAGCAAGAAAAATTTCCAAGTATCTCGGAAAGATCGCCCCGGAATATTTTGCAAAAAGGCTGAAAAACCCGGTTTTCATTATAGGTTCGGGGAGAAGCGGGAAAACCTTACTCGCTAAGACGCTGGCACCTCACAGAGATATCGCGACGTATCCCGGAGAAGCAAATGATTTATGGCATCCTCAGACGTATCCGTGGCGATATTCAAAATTCAGGGCTTCAATACCACCCATTTGGGTGGATCCAGAGAAATTCAGCCGCCTCTCGCTGAAGCATCGATCAGGTTCACAAAAGCAAATGATTAGATCCGTGTTTGGGGGATTTCAGTTTCTTATGGGTAAGAAATGTTTTCTCAACGAAAGCGCGATGTTGACCTTCATGATTCCTTTCATCATAAAGGAATTCCCGGATGCTCGATTTGTTCACGTAATTCGAGATGGTCGGGCTGTTGCGCTTTCTTATGCCAAAAGACAGCACAAAAAAATTGAGGATAATTTAAGCGTGTATTTAGAACTGGGCTATGCTTATCCATTCGAAGATGTGTTAGTCGCTTGTGCAAAGAGTTGGAATCTCCACGTGGCGGAAGTTGATCGACAAGCGGAAAAACTGGGGCTCGGTGAGAGAGGCATTATTTACGAAATGAAATATGAGAATTTTTGTCGTAACCCGGAAAAGCTTCTGATTCAAGTGGCTGGTTTTATGGGCATTGATCCAAATCCATTCAAGCGAATGGATCTGTCGCACATTCAGACAATGAATTACGAATACGGACAGGAAAGGCATAAGGGACTTGTTCGGAAAATCTCACAAATAATGGAACCTACCTTAGAACAAAAGGGGTATCCACCAACGACGATAATGGAGTGAAGGATAAAATGCTTTGTGTGTGTGAAGCCAATTGACATTTCTCATATAGGAGATCTTTTTTGGAAAGGTTCAGGATTTTGTCAGAAGCGATTTTGACCCACCTACCGATGGCTGCCTAGCGGTACGTTCAGATCATTTCTGAATTGCACCTCAAAAAGATCTTTATATATTCCATCTTTTTTGATTAATTCCTCATGGCGGCCGGTATCAACGATCCTCCCG
>JAWOGN010000174.1:0-14406 GCA_046496815.1 Desulfatiglandaceae bacterium | reverse complement strand
GAATCCGGGATATTGCGCAGATTGAAAATGGTGTCTAAATCGAGACCATCGAGGGGTGGCCGAACGGGCTCGGCCCCTGGCGCGAGGATTATTTTGTCGTAGCTTTCGTGGTAGACCTCGCCCGTTATGAGATGCTTTGCCTGGACCTGTTTTTTCAACGGATCTATGGAAAGGATTTCAGTAAAGACTCTTACGTCGATATTGTAGCGTTGGCCCAGTTTCTTTGCTGTGGTAACCAGAAGATCGTCTCGTTTGGGAATAACTTTTCCGATGTAATAGGGGAGACCGCAGTTCGCAAAAGAGATATGTTCTCCTCTTTCAAAAAGAATAATTTCCGCTCGCTCATCCAGCCTTCTTGCGCGCGCCGCCGCAGTTGCCCCACCGGCGACACCACCGATGATTAACAGTTTTGTTGCCATGCCTTTTCCTTTCTTTCGCTTTTCTCCATAATTCATCGACAGCAGGTCCAGCTTCTCCTTAAGTAATTGAAAAAACTGGACTCCGGTCTACACCGGAATGACGGAAAAAGGTGATTTCCGACTTTTTACGAGACTATCAAATTTCAAACGCAACTAACCGATCACTTTGCTGCCGTATGAGATGTTCCCGGCGTTTGAATCACTTTTCCATTTTGGGGTCTACGTGGAGGGTCACGCGATCGATCCCGTCCACCTCTTCAAGCAGGCAATCTTCCACCGCTTTGGCAATCCGATGTCCCTCGGTAACAGTTTGTCGGCCATCAATCACAATGTGGGCTTCCATTTGATAAAACCCTCCAGTGCTTCGCGCCCGAAGGTCATGAATATCGATGACGCCCTCCACACCCCTTGCGCATTGGATGATCCTGTCCAGGATCTCCTCCGGGGGAGCGGTGTCTATGAGTTCGCGCAAGGAGTTTATGAGCGTTTGCAGCCCCACCTTGATGATGAAAAACGATACTATCAGGGCGGCATAGGCATCGAGTATGTACCAGGCCGGTTTAATGCGTGCTCCCATTACGCCGAGCAGGACAGCGACGGATGAGAGGGCGTCTGAGCGGTGATGCCATGCGTTCGCCGTGATCAAAGGACTTTTGATGCGTCTTCCAACGCGCACGGTGTATTGATAGAGGACTTCCTTCAAAACAATGGATGTCGCTGCCGCGAAAAGTGCAAGGCGGGTTGGGTGGTACGCCGCGCGCTGGTAGATGTTTAAGGATGCCTGAATTCCCAGGTAAAGCGCCGTACCCATAAGCGCCAACCCTACGATAGCGGAGGCCAGGGTTTCGATCCGACCATGACCAAAGGGGTGTTTTTCATCCGGTGCCTTCCGACCGACTTCCAGCCCAAGCAAGACCACGACATCGGTAAAAAGGTCGGAGACGGAGTGAACGGCATCAGCGATGAGCGCCTGGCTTTGGCCGAGTACACCGGCAAAAAACTTGAAGAAAACCAGAAAGGCATTTATCAAGACCCCGACGAGTGTTACCACCTTGCCGGCGCTTGCTGATTCGGATCGAGATTCAAACATTGGTTTTCACTTAGAAGACTCTTTTCTCTTCATCAGGGGAAAAAGGTGGTTCATCCGAGACACGCCTTCCTTGAAAAGGATCCCGGCGGCCCGCATCGCATGCTTTCAAAAATGCAAATTGATAGGATTTTGGAAAAAATATCTCATTCACGCAGAGTCTCCCGGCGATGTTCCCAAGAATAATTGACAAAACCAAAGCCTTTCCGCATTATTCATATAAGTCACAATTCGGATTTGAGCAAGGTGAAACAAGGCTGATTAATTTTGTGCGGCACATTCAAGTCTCAGACTTTTGGAGAGGGATGTTGAAGCAAAATCGAAAGTGTCATGCCGCGATGCGGGCCTCCTTCAATTTATGGGTAAGGTTCTGTGTTTTACTGATAATTCTCTCCAGTCCTGCAGTGCCGGCCGGTTGCGGGACCCTTCCCACCGGTCGGGGGTGGGGCCAGGATGCCACAATTTTTCCCGGCTGGCACCGAGTCGGGCGAGCCGCTCTGGATGCAGCGCTTTCACCTGCGACATGGGGGCCTGCTGCGGGTGCTTTGGCGCTTCAAATCGGAGATATGGATGAGCGGCTGTCTGACTGGGCCTCCGACAAAACACCCGTGTTTGGGTCTATCGAGGATGCAAAGGATACCAGTGATACCCTTCGCGATTTAGCCCTTGCCGACTACCTAATTACTGCGCTGGCGACGCCCAGTGGAGAGAGTCCCGGACAGTGGGCGATCGCCAAAGCCAAAGGGCTTGCCGTCGGATATGTCGCGCTCCAGTCCACCCGCAATACAACTTTTTTTTTGAAGGATGCGGTGGACCGAACGCGCCCGGATGAAAGCAGGGACGGCAGCTTTCCATCGAACCATTCGTCCAAAGCAGCTGTCTATTCAATGCTGGCCTCCCGGAATATTGATTCGCTGTCTATTCCCGAGAGTTACAAGACCGCGCTCAAAGTTGGGACATTTGCCCTTGATATGGGTACTGCGTGGGCCCGAGTCGAGTCCAAAAAACACTACCCCGCGGATGTGCTTGCCGGAATGGCGCTTGGGCACTTTATGGGGGCTTTCTTTAACGACGCGTTTCTCGGACTCGACCAACCCGGCCAAATGGGCCTGATCATCGAACCCTCCCGGAATGGGATATTCATGGCCTTGCATTGGTCATTCTAGGAGGCTGTCCGAGCACATGGCACAAAAGAACTGCGCTTGAAGCACTTGGGGGTTAACAAATTTATGGCGCCGAAACATGCTGCATTGCATGGAAAGGAACAAGGCTGTGACGGGTGATCGAGGGGGGATCGAGCATCGGATCCTTGAGAATCCTCGCCTTCATGTGGTTCTCTACCAACCCGAGATACCGGCAAATACCGGAAACATCGCGCGACTCTGCGCCGCTGCGGAAATACGGCTTCACTTGATCCATCCCTTGGGCTTTCGCGTAGACGACAAACATCTCAAACGAGCGGGCCTGGACTACTGGCCGGAGGTTGACATACGGCACCACCCGAATTTCAGGTCTTTTTTTAGACAGATGAACGGCAGTGCGAAGCTGGTTTCCTTCAGTTGCCGCGGCCTTCAGCATTACACAAAAGCGCGAGTGACCTATGGGGATTACTTACTTTTCGGCCCGGAGACCCGGGGGCTCTCACTCCATATACGGGAGACATATCCCTGTTATGGCATCCCCATCTGGGGAAAGGTTCGAAGCCTCAACCTTTCTACATCCGTAGGGATCGTCACGTACCACTACCTCCATCAAATGGGTTGCTTCTGATCAAAAAGGAAAAAAAGATATCTCAGAAGGCGGGACCAATTCTTAGGGCATAGGTCGATGGGGATACTACTCCACGGCCACCAAGTGCTCAATCAGTCGGTGCTATCGAGCCTCGCTCAGCTCCTGTATTTTCGCCAGCCAATCCTTCATGACGAAAATCATTTTTTCTTTTCGTGTGTGGAGGATTTCGTCGGCGTTTCCCCGGGATGGAAATGCATCTTCATTCAAGGCCTTTAATTCTGCAAGACGCTCCCGGGAGGCTTCGTCTTCAGGCTTTTCTAACAACACTTTTTCATAGGTGCTGACGGCCTCATTGATCAGACCTTGATGAAAATAGATCTCTGCGAGTTCCGGCGTCGCCAACTCGCCGAACTCATCTCCCTCTCTGTCTTCGGGTGTATCAGGTGTGTGTGTGATTTCCGCAACTGAGAGTTCTTCGATCTCTTCTTCGAGAGATCTCTCGATATCTTTGGGGAAATCCGCGGATTCCAGGATAGATTCCGCTTCAAAAACCTGTTCGGCGGCTCTCATGAGCTCCTCAGGGATTTCCGGAGACTCGAGCACATGCGCGGCTTCCAAATCATCTTCCATGGCCGCAGGCATGGCCCCGCCAAGTTCGGGTGATTCCGAAAGTGGTTTTTCATCAGTTTCTTCCGCGGCAGACTTCATCTCATTTTCAAAGCCCCCGGCGAATCCGAAGGTTTGTTTTTCATCGAGGCCCGGCTCTGGGGCCGAAGGCGGCAGGGCGGTCTCCGGTTCCTCTGAAAGTACTTCTTCGGTGCGGTGGCGAATCTTCTGCAACAAGTCAAGGGCGTTTCGGTCATCCGGCTTGTGGGCAAGATAACGCTTAAGCGCTTCGAACGCCTCGTCGACCCTCTGCTGTTGGTTGAAAATCTCGGCCTGGAGCTTGTAGACCGATATCAGATCACCCAGGCTTTGCGTAACGGCGGTAAGTTCGGTTTCTGCAAGACCGATGAAGCCGAGCGCAAGGTAGGATTCCGCCAACAGCGTGCGCAGGCGGAGGTCATCCGGGTAGATGCTTAGCGCCTTTCGACATTCCAGGACCACTTCATTGAACCGACTTTCATCTCTCATTTTGGAAAGAACCAGAAAAAGCGTGCTTTGGGACGGTCCGTGCCTCAGGATTTCTCCGAAGAGATCATTTGTTTTTTCCATTACGCTTTACCTCCGTTTCGAGTCTTCCATTTGGATCGTTGGTGTCAGGTTCCGTTCGCTCGTTTTGTCGGCATCATGCTGTTTTTTTTCATCATTGAAGCGATATATAAGCTCGTTGGGTTTAACGAGATTAAGCTCATTTCTGGCCACAGCCTCCACATAACTCAAATCCGTGCGCAGGCGATGTATCTCTTCCAGCATCTTTTGGTTTTCTTCAGCCAACCTGCGAATCTTCTCTACAAACGCTTGTCTTTCAATTTCTTTGCGGTAGAGTTGGATAAGGCCTTGATCGCCAAAGCCCAACCAAGCCAAAAGCGGGCCAACAAAACAAAGGACAAGCAGAAGAACTTTCCAGAATGTTGCTTTTTTTTTGGGCACGTTAAAACACTTTCTCCGGTTCCCAGTTGGCAGCAATGATTACCGAGAGTACCCCGGCTTTTTTTGCGAGGTCCATGACTTGAACGACCTTTCCATGGGTTACATCTTTATCCGCCTGCAGAAGCAAATGGACGAGACCTTCTTCTTCAACCGTGTTTCTGAGTCTCTGAACGAGGTCCTTAAGCTCCACCTTCTCTCCCTTGAAGTATGTTCGACCTTCTTTGTCGATCATGAGCGTAATCTTTTCACCTTCTTTCTTGAGGGACTTTTGCGTCACTTTGGGGAGTTTGATGGAAACCCCTGAAGCGACGTGGAAATGGGAGGTAAGCATGAAAAATATGAGGAGCAAAAAAACGATATCAATGAGGGGTGTTATCCCCAAACCGGGTTCTTCATCTCTCACTTTTCTAAAACGCATGGGGTACCCTATTTGGGCTTGCTGAAGTTATCCATAAGCTCCACCAGCCTGATGGAGTTTTCTTCCATTTCAAAGATGAGTTTACTCGCCTTGTCCTTCAGAAATCTATAACACACAAGCGTTGGTATAGCGATACAGAGGCCGGTTGCAGTGGTAATCAGGGCCTCTGCAATTCCGCCGGCCAGAGGGGCCGGGTTTCCGATGCCATGAACGGATATGGCATTGAAAGTCTTAATCATACCTGAAACCGTACCCAGAAGTCCAAGCAAAGGTGTCAAATTGGCAATGGTCGATAAGATTCCCACATTTTTTTCCAGAGTTGTGGCTTCCCGGCTTCCTCTTTCCTCAATGGCTTCCTTTACGAGCCACATGCCCTTTTGTGTGCTTCTCAACCCGGCCAGAAATATCTTTGCGATGGATGACATATCACTCTGGCACAAAAAAATCGCCTCTGATATTTTCTGTTTTTTAAGCAGGTCTTCCACATTGCGGATAAAGTCTTCAGGAATGATGTGCCTTCGTCTCAAAACCCACAGACGCTCAAAGAATACCGCCAATGCGACAATGGAACAAAAAATAATAGGGTACATAAAAATGCCACCCTTTACGATCAGATCAAACATAGTCCCTCCCAATGATCCGAGTTTGCCGCTAATTCATAGCACATCTTTAGATGCATAAGAAAGTCAAAAATGATAGAAGGATATACGGTGAGGCTTGGACTTGACAAACATGCACCTGCTTCCAATAACATGAGCCGCGGTTCATGTATTTCAGTTTCGCTTGGGGAAAAAATTTTGGATACGCAAGACGGAAAACAAATTCGGAAAATTAGAGAACGAAAATCGGTCATCCCGTCTCATCGTTTTCTTTTGAAAACGCTTTATCGGCTTTCCGGAAAAGACGCTTTAAATCGAATCCTTGAGCAAGCCCGACCCCGCCGATTGATCCGACAGATGCCCCATGAGGATTTTTTTTGGCTCATCAAAAAGGTGGGAGATGATGACTGTTTGCCGCTGCTGACCTTAGCATCCGAAGTTCAGTGGCAGTACATTTTGGATCTTGAGTCTTGGCATAAAGATCGTCTGGATTTCAAGCGGAGTTTTCAATGGATCAGAAGACTTCAGTCGGCGGATTGCAAAAGGCTGGTCAAATGGTTTTTTGGCGAGGGGCGGTCGGTTGCGTACTACCATCTTTTTCGCGCCATTCACGTGGAGGTAAGAAGTGAGGATGCGTGTGATGATACTTCGGACGGATTTTTCAGCACCGATGGAGTTTATTATATAAAGGCCCGCTTTGAAGAGCAAAAAGAGACAATCATGGAAATTCTTCGCATGATGGCCGAGGAGGATTTGGAGAGTTACCAGTCGCTTCTTTTGGGGCTTTCGGGGGTCCTTCCTGCGGAGTTGGAGGAGGGCATGTACCGCATGAGAAACGTGCGGTTGGCCGAACACGGCTTTTTCCCGACAGAGGAGGCACTGATGGTTTATGCACCTCTGAATCCCGAGCATCTCGTATCCGATGCGGCACGGGAAACGGAGAACATGTCACTGACGGATGCAGAAATTCATGCGTTGGCGCCAAGTTTTCCACTTATTCATGCGCCCGGGCAAACCCTGTTGACGGCAGCCGCAGCCGGAATGTCCGACAGGCTCCAAGCCGATAGGATTCAACTGGAATTTGCAGGTCTGTGTAATCAAGTGTTTTCAGCAGACGGCACCTGGGACAATGAGCTGGATGCCTTGGTCAAAACATGCCGGAAGGCCGCAGGGTTTTTGAATCTGGCCCTTGAAAAGCTGTGTGGCTCAAATCTTTCTCTGGCCGAGAAATTTATCAGAAACAATTCTCTTGTGTCTATTTTCAGAGTGGGTTTCGGATTGGTGCTGGAACTCAAGTGGGAGACTGCGCGATGGGTCCAAACAAGTTGGTTTCATAGTCAAGGCTTGGATTTGACCTTCTGGGGAGGAACTTGGGGTGATACCCTCGCAGGACTCATGGAAGACAAACCGCGTCTCTATGCCGAGTTCAAGGGGGGGGATGAATACAAGGACTTTGAGAGCCTTTCAGAATTGGAGGACTGCCAAGAGCTTCTGGATCGAGTGAAAACCCTGGACATGCTGCTCAAGCGGGTAACAGAACTCCATCAGTCAAGTATCGAATGGATGAAAGATCCCCTGCGGACATTTCATCCGCTCTTATTCAATCTGTTCGCATGTAAGGTGCTGCGCCTTGAACCCCGTCTTTCCGTCATTTCTCCGGACCAGATGAGAGCGTTCTTCGATTATCTCAGGGTTGGAGATCGCAAGGCGCCCTTCGAGATGCATGGATTTGAAGGATTCTTTGTGAAGACTTTGGTGGCCTATGCCCCCGATTCAGGCTCAGGGTCCCTTACAGCCCTCAAAGATGCCTTGCGCTTCATCTGGCAGGAGTTTCGAGAGGAATACAAATGGGTGGACGCAAATGCCGTCGATGAGAGATACACCCAATTTCTTTGCGTCAGGCCATCTCCTGGAATTCCTGAACCGTAAAACAGGCCGTACTGGTTTTCCCCCACAACGAAAAGGTCTTTTCCTCTTTGTAAGGCCTTACGGAAACATATCCCTGTTTCATGAGACGCCTCAGCGCGGTCACAGGGATGAAAACCCCCTCAAATTCCACCGCATCATTGTCATTTTTCCCGGAAATCAGCGTTTCTATTTTCATGTGCGCAACCTCCTCGTCGTTTTTAGTTCGATCGCTTAATTGCAGGAGCCGGGAGGACGATACCTTTGAATTGAGCGTGAAAATACCGAGGCTTTGAGAAAAATATCCGGGAGTTGTCGCGTTCAACATCTGTGAAGCATCTGTGCGTGCGATAGGTTCACCCGGAGGACTCAGCGCCGCGTATCCAGCCCTACCGGCAATCATCCGGTTACATCCGGATTTCCTGCAGCATAAATACCAGATAGGAAATGGCAAAACAAATCAGCGTGATGGCAATAAGCGTTGTCACATGCGGAAAAACGATGAGGATACTCTGCCCCAATCTGAGCGGATTTTGGAAACGGGATGCCAAGAGCTCCTCCATAGGATTTAACAACACGGAACGGGTGGTCTTTCGCATGGGATCGATAATCGTTGCCGTGGCTTCGGTGTACAGAACCATCGGCGATGTGAGGGATATCATTTCCTTTATTCGCACATTCTTCATAATGATTTTTGGCTCCGTCTCGGTCCGGCTCTTGACAGGTGCAAAGGTGTTGGCAATCACGTCTGCTCCAAGGGAGATGAAAAAAGATAGAAATATCCACAATGCCACTGAGGCCAGGGCGGAGGTGGCAATCCCTTTAAAAGCGATGGAAAAGAGGATGGAGATTCCCAGCCAAAAGGAAATGTAAAAAATACTGATGATAAGGTAGATAAAAAGACGCCAGATTTCTTCAATTCCCGGGACAATCCCTACAAGGGCAAGGCCGAAGCCGGAAATGACCAGCACAATGGACAACAGCATAATGGCAATTGTGGCCCCGCCCGCCAGGAATTTTCCATTGATTACCGCGTCCCGATAGATGGGTTGAGATACGATTTTGACCAAAGTTCCGTGCGCTCTTTCTCGGTTTATGGAATCAAATCCCAGGACGATGCCGATCAATGGACCAAAAAATGCGACGAATTGTACCATGGAAAAAAGAGCTCCGGTCGCACTGAAGAGCATGAGAAAGGGAAATCTTGTATTGGCCAGAGCTTCCAGATTCTCTTTGAGTTGGATGGCGGCCATGTAAGTCGTAATAAAGCTGACCATGGCAATCAGCGCAAAGAGAATCACAAATCGGTAACTGCTGAAATGATCACAAAGCTCTTTTTTGAAGACGGCGTAAAGCCCTTGCATACTTAGACCTCCTGGAAATATTCCATATAGATTTCTTCCAACGCATATCGCTTCTCACCGATCCCGAATTTTTCATTTGCCAGGGTTTCAATGGAGCCCTCAGCAACCATCTTCCCGCTTATCATGATTCCCACACGATGGGATATCTTTTGAACTTGGTGAAGATGATGGGAAGACAGAAGCACGGTGATATTGCGGTCTCGATTGAGCGATTGGACGAGGTCGATCAATCGAATTGCACCATCCGGATCCAGTCCAAGGGTGGGTTCGTCAAGAAAAAGCACCTTCGGGTCTTTGATGAGAACCTCTGCGATCCCGAGACGTTGTTTCATTCCCCGCGAATAATTACCGACCTTTTTGTTCGCATCTTTTTTAAGCCCGATCAATTGCAGCAGTTCCTCGATTTTCTCAGATGCCTTGTCTCGCTCAATGCCGTTCAGATCAGCTACATATTCCAGGCTTTGAACGGCATCCAGATCCGCATAGAAGCCGACATTCTCAGGAAGGTAGCCCACCAGACGCTTCACTTCCAGGGGATTTCTCAACGGGTTCAGTCCGCAGACCTTTGCGGACCCGCCCGATGGTCTGCTCAAGCCCAGAAGCATCAACAGCGTGGTGGTTTTACCCGCGCCGTTTGGACCGAGAAACCCGAAAATTTCACCTTCCTTGACTGTGAAGCTGAGACTGTCCACCGCTGTTTGGTGCTGGTAGTTCCGCGTGAGATTGACCGTTTCGATAATGGCATTCGCTTCCATTCTAGCGCCTTCCCAGTCGAATAAACAGAACCACGAGTCCGAGCATAACCAGCACGATGATCCCAATGCCGATCCATCCCCAGGCAGTGGAGGCCAAAACCGTAACCCGAAGTTCCAAGTTTTTTGACAACTTCCCGGCATCCGCCCGGATGCCCACCGAGTAATCTCCGACCAGTGCCTGTTCCGCCGGCGTGATGGACACCTCCACCTGTTTCAATTCCCCGGGGGGCAACGCTTCGAGGTTCTCAGGGCTAAACTCCACCTTCCAGTTCTCGGGCTTAATTGACATGAATGCCACATTATTCAATATGGCGGAGCCACTGTTTTTGACATAAACAGAGAGGTTGCCTTCTTTTCCACGAACCGCATTCAGACTGAGTAGGCCCGTTGCAGTTCCCGCATCCAGCTTGTAAGTGCCGGTAAGTACGACTGTCAGTTCCACCTCTCCTTTTGCTTCCGTCGAACTCACTTTGACCCGAATGGGGTACTCGCCGGGTTTGGCCAATGGAAAGGGTTTCACTGCGATCGCCATGCTTTGACTCTGATTCGCCTTAAGCCGCAGACTGGAGATAAATTTGTCTTCGTATGCCGGCTTAAAGTTGATCTCCCAGTTTTCGGGACCCTGGGCACTCAAATTGTAAATCATATCTTTGTCGAGCTTGTTATCCACTTCCAGGGAAAATTCAAACTCAGCGTCAGTGGGCCCCCGAAGAACGGGATATGAAGTCGTAATTTTGACTCCTTCCGGTTTTTCTTCCGCTTTCTTTTCCTCCACCGTAATGATCACTTGACTGGTGGATTTGAACTCCTTGTCTTCAGTCTGCGCTTCGATGCCGAACGTGTATGTTCCGGTTTCAAGATCCGGCTCCGGTTCCACCCGTAGCGTCAGGTTCTTGGAGGTGTCACTTTTTACGTGAACGCCGGTCACGCCGAAACTATAGGTCTTTATGCGCCCCTTCCAGCCGGGAGGGATCGATGTAAGCGAGACAAAGATGTTTTCATCCCGGCTTCCCCGATTGGTTACGTCCAGGTCGATGCTTACATTCTCTTCCTCCTGTGATATAATAATGCCCGGATACTCCGGGGAAACGGCAATGCCTCGCTCCGGCAAATCCTTCTGTTTTTTCTTTTCTTCGCCAAACGCAAAAGGGCTAAAAAACATCGATAGCGAAAAAACCATTGAGAGAATCATCGTTATCAAAAAGAATGAATTATCCCGCTTGAATTTCATAAAACAAACCCTCCTCTAATGATCGTTTTTCTTTATATGTTTTTCCAGAGAGCCTACATCGTAGCCCGCTTTTTTGTAATCGTCGAGCGCTCTCATTTTCATACCCTGATCCTTCAATTTTTCGGAGTGCTTGTCGGCCAATTCGGCAGCGTGGCTCCACATGCCTTCTTTTTCATATTTGGCGACTTGTTGTTCTACTTTGGTATGTTCATCGCTGGTTTCAATGACCGCCGCTCGACACCACGAAATGACTTTTCGGATCCGATGACCGCAATACGGGCAATTGGACAATACGTCTTCATCAATTCTCTGGATGACCTCGAGCCTGGGAATGCAGTTTTTGCAACCACTTTGAGGATCTAAGGGCTCATATTCATAAATAGGCATTACAAAAACTTAAGCCTTCCGAGACGCTTTTCATGGATAATGCGGTTTTGAAACATTGCATAATTTAGACAAAAATAAAAATTTGTAAAGGATTTTTCGTATTTCGTCACCGGCTGCCCGATTCCCCGCTTCGTGCTTTTGGTGCGTAGCCTGCGCAAGAAGAGTGGGACGGCGGATTTTTTCGAGTTTCAGCCCGGAATGTCGAAACCGTGCAAGCCGTCCGGATAATCAATTGATTTTGCATAAAATTTCTCATTCTGACTACGAAGTTTCCTCAAGACACGGAAGGTTTATGATTTGCAAGGTATTGGCAAGGCTCACGCACTAAGTTCTAAAAATTGTGTCCAAAATATACAAATTGATAGAATATTTTATTGATCTTGCCAATAAGGTTCCATTATGTTAGAATTCATATGTTTTTAAGGGTGCTTCTTTTAAGTTTCCCAAAAGTATGTGGCGGTATCCGCTGAAGAAAACCATATCACAATTGCGGAGCTTTTGGGCTCTCACCAAAAATTTCAGAGCGAGGTTAACGCATTGAAAAGAAAACTTTGGTCAGTAATGAATTGGATGGCGCTTGCAGCCTTGTTTGTTATTTTAGATCTGAGTAGTCCTGCGATGGCCCAGCCCTATACTCACACGGTTCAAAAAGGTGATACCCTCTGGGATATCTGTGAGTACTATTATGGAGATGAGGAGCTGTGGCCGAAGCTTTGGCAGATGAATCCTTTTATTACAAACCCGCATCTTCTTAAACCTGGGGATGTCATTACCTTGCTGGAAGATGTCCCGATGCAAAAAAAGCCCACCGTTCAAAGTAAGCCGACCGCGCTGAAAGAGGTCGAACGTGAATTCACTTATGGAGATATGGGAATCGATGTATCCGGCTTCACTGAAGTAAAATCCATTGGGTTTTTGTCCTCTCAAACCTTGGAACCCCGGGGGCGGATCCTTTCAGGTGAAACGAATAAGGTTGTCCTGGCGGAAGGCGATATCGTTTATGTGTCCATGAAAGGGGAGCGCGATATCAAACCGGGGAGCCGGTTTACGATTTATGAGGAGTCCCGCTTGGTGACGTATCCGCTATCAGAGACCCAGCGGGGATATGTCATATCTTTCCTGGGAAGAGTCAATATCATAGAAAAAGTGAATGCGGCGGACTTAGAAGTTGAAAATACAGTGGCGGCAGATCCAGAGATTGTCCTCTACAAAGGAGAGATCATAGAAAGTTACAAAGCCGCCCATGTGGGCGATCCGATTCTTTCCTACGACCCCATTTCACCCTGTATTGAACCGATGCCGATGGAGCGTGAATTCACTACCAATGTGGTCGCTGCAAGGTATTTGCGTGAGATCGCAGGTCAATTTACCGTGGTCTATTTGCCTCACGGTTACAACGACGGGGTGCGTAAAGGAAACCTGTTTGAGATTTTCGAACGAAGGGAGGTCCAAACCCCTCAAAAGACAACCCTGCCGGATTTGCCGCAGGGCCACTTGATTATTTTGGAAGCCAGACCGGATACGGCTACCGGCGTCGTTATCGAGACACGTGAGGAATTTCCAATCGGCGCTTTTGTCAAAGGTGTTGACTGGATAAACGCACATCACGTCTTGTCATTGTTGAAGGAATGTGTACTCAGGTGATGATGGGGTATCCGGAGTTGTCAAAAAAACTGCTTGACTAACCGGGTCCACTTTGGTTTATATTCCCGCCATCTCTGCCCGACAGGGTCCCAAATAGCAATCCTCAATAAATATCTTCACTTATTTTCTCTACATGAAAATTTGGCAGGATGAAATTTGCGCCTGGGTGGCGCTTTACATGATTTCCGGTATCGGCAATAGAGCCTTCAAGAATCTCTTGGAGAGGTTTGGTCAGCCGAAGGCTGTTTTTGAGACCGCATATAAGGATTTGGTAAGCGTGGAGGGCGTTCGAAAAGAGGTTGCACGCCGGATTGTGAATCGGGAGTTTATTGCAGATCCCGAGGTGGAAATGCGCAACCTCGAAAAATGCAATGCTCGATTAATTCGATACATTGATGCCGCTTACCCCATTTTTTTAAAGGAGATTTCCTCCTCGCCGATGCTTCTGTACATCCGGGGCAAAGATATCCCGCTCACCCAAACATTCATTGCAGTCGTGGGATCCAGGAATCCGACGCATTACGGTATTCGTGCGGCAGAAAGAATCTCAATGGACCTCGCAACGTTGGGTGTCGGTGTCGTGAGCGGCCTGGCCAGAGGCATCGATTCTGCTGCCCATCGGGGATGCTTGATGGGCAAGGGGTTTACGGTGGGGGTCATGGGTACCGGGATAGACAGAGTTTATCCTTCATCGAATAGGCGACTGGCCGAACAGATCATGGAGAGTGGGGCGGTGATATCTGAGTTTCCCACAGGGAGTCCCCCTGAACCCAGGAACTTTCCGATACGAAATCGGATCATCAGCGGTTTGGCTCGCGGGGTTCTGGTGGTGGAAGCGACAAAAAAAAGCGGCTCCCTGATTACGGCCTCGATGGCATTGGAACAGGGCCGTGAGGTCTTCGCGGTCCCGGGCAGTATTGACTCCTTCAAAAGCACGGGCAGTCATTTCTTGATTAAGCAGGGTGCTAAACTCGTTGAAAATGCAGATGATATCCTTGATGAATTCGGGTTTAACGACGCGCTGATCGGCGGAAACCGCGCATTGAAGAACACTCGCGATGGAGGGCCGGACCTGATTCAGTCTGAAAAAGCTATCTATGAACTTATCGGTGACTATCCCATGCATATCGACGAAATCGTAAGGCTCGGAGAAATGGATACGGGCGAGGCGCTCGGTGTTTTGTTGCAAATGGAGCTCAAGGGGATCGTAAAACAACTCCCGGGGAAAATGTTTGTTCGTTAGCCTTCATCCGACAATGAGATATTTTCGGAC
>JAWOGN010000139.1:0-23991 GCA_046496815.1 Desulfatiglandaceae bacterium | reverse complement strand
CTTGCAAGAAATGAACACATCCAATATAGTGCCCCGGTCATTTGGAAGCATATCGTCAAGTTTATTGATGATGCAGTGCAAAAAGGCATGCTCGTGAAGTAGAATCGGTGTATCAAATTAGATTTTTGAAACACGGCGATAGGGGCCGTTGGGATCTCTTTCAGATGACCGCAACACAAACTCTACACTGCACGTAGAACGCCCCCAATCCCGAAATAGGCGGCTCGGTAAAGGCAGAGAAGACCGACGTTGCAACAGCGATTCCCTTCTGGGGCTGTCCGGGGTTGAGTTTTGAGGCCCAGCTGCCGTTCCATGGAGTGAGGGAGGGCTTTGCGGTCTTCTGAAAGAGATCCCAACGGCCCCTGTTGTTTTGCTCACGAGTTCTTTCAAAAATCTAAATTGATACAAAAGTAAGATGTTCTGCATTACCCTCGCCCTTCCAATACGGGCTGCGAAGACCCCCACCAATCCGACCGCTCCCGACCCCATTCAATGCGTTAAACTCTTACGATGCTGTCGGCGCCAAGCCGTCGATCCCGCGCACATATAGGAAACCGCCGTAAAAATACTTGACATATAAAATAAATATATTTTTAATGGATTTAAATCAATCAATTTAAAACATAATGTTATTGGATATGAAAAACGCAGTCAAGAAAGTAGAAAACAAACAGCCGCTCGGGGCCACCGCATATGGGGAAATCTATCGGAAGATAATCAGCCTCAAATACAAGCCCGGTCAGCGGTTGGAGGAGAAGCAGCTTGTCGAGGACTTGGCTATCGGCCGGACGCCCATTAGAGAAGCCCTGCTGCGTCTGGCCGGTGACCTGATGGTTCAGTCGCATCCCAATAAGGGCTTCGTTGTGCGTCCAATTACGTTACAAGATACCAAAGCGGTCTTTGAGGCTTTGAGAATACTGGAACTCGGCGTGGCAGAGTTGGCTGTGCGACAGGATGTGGACGCGTGCCTTTCGTCCATGGCAACAGCCAATGAAGCGGTCAAATCGGCAATAGCGCAGATGGATGTCCTGGGTCTGGTCGAAGCCAACCATGATTTTCATATGCATTTCGCGCGGTGTTCGAGCAACAGATATCTCATTCGGGGGCTGCATGAAGCCAGGTGCGAGACCAATCGACTCGCTTTTCTGTCGTATGGCAACGAAATCGATCCGCGCAAATCTCTCCATGATCATTACGAATCCGTAATTCAGCAGCATGAAGCGGTTATGCATTTGTTGAGAGAGCGGGACGAAACCGGGCTAAAAGAGACCCTTCATGAGCACATGCAGGATTTTCAGCAACGGATTGTGCTTTATCTGACTTCTTGAGACTTGAGGGCACACGGGGGATGCCGCTAGGAGGCTGTCCGAGAATGGCTATTTTCCCCAATCTCTGTGTCAGGCTCAAATTATAATCCTCGAAATACTTAAATGTATTCCTGTGGTTATAATTTTCGCCTTCCTTGATCTTGAAAAAAATTCCTCATTCTCGGACAGTCTCCGAGTGAGAGACGTCTGCCGAATTTACGGCTTTAAGGGTGATGGTTCTTGTGTTTGCGCCGAAAACTCCTGTGTAAAGCGTTTTGTCCTTAAATTTCATAAAGGGTACGAAAATGCTAAGTGGAGCTGAGGTCAGAAATGAAAGGAATAGCGTCATGGCCATGAAGATGTGGAGAAAGCCCCTGGACTGGGAAGAAAAGCTGACGCGGCCCGCGACGATCTACATTATCGAGAACCGGTGTAAAGGATGCGGACTTTGCGTGGAATTTTGTCCTGAAGGTGTTTTGAGGATTTCCGAGGGGTTTAATCAAAAGGGATATCACCCGCCGTTTGTTGCGGAACCGGCGGCCTGTGTCGGGTGTCGTTTCTGCGAGGAAGTTTGCCCTGAATTCGCCATTTATTGCAAGGATTCAACCCGGTAAGACCCATGAACCCAGTGAAGGAGAAATTTTGAAATCTCAGGCTGTTCTAACTGGAGAGCATTTCATAAACGGCGATGTGGCCTGTGCAGAGGGTGCATTGGCCGCAGGTTGCCGTTTCTTTGGAGGCTATCCGATCACGCCGGCCACTGAAGTTGCGGAGAGGATGGCGGGACGACTTCCCGCTGTGGGGGGAATCTTTATTCAGATGGAAGACGAGATCGGATCGATTGCAGCGGTGCTGGGTGCGGCATGGGGAGGGGCAAAGGCCATGACGTCCACCTCAGGGCCCGGTTTTAGTCTGATGATGGAAAATCTCGGTCTTGGCATTATGACCGAGACACCCTGCGTCATCGTGAATATCCAAAGAGGGGGACCGTCGACAGGCCTCCCCACCCTTTGCAGCCAAGGCGACATGATGCAGGCCCGTTGGGGGTCCCACGGGCATTATGAAGTCATCGCCATCAGCCCGAGTTCCCCCCAGGAGATGTTTGACTTTACGATCCGCGCCTTCAATTTGGCGGAAACGTTCCGGATTCCGGTTCTTGTCATGGCCGACGAAGTCGTGGGGCATACGGTGGAACGGGTGACGATCCCAAGCGTTGAAGCGATTGAAGTCATTAATCGCAAGACGCCCACTGAGGCTCCGGAAACCTATTTTCCATACAAAACAGACAAGTCTCTGATTCCGGTGTTGCCGAATGCGGGAGATGGATACCGGCTTCATATCACCGGACTCACCCACGATGAAAGGGGGTTTCCGATGACGGATGCCGAGACCCAGGAAAAACTGGTGAAACGTCTTATCCAAAAGATCCAAAAAAACAAGAAGCGAATTATTGATTACGAAACACACTTTGTGAATGGGGCCGAAATCATATTGGTGACATATGGCTCTTCAGTGAGACCGGCCCTCAAGGCCATGCGCAGTCTGAGAGAGGCCGGAATCAAGGTAGGCCTCCTAAAACTGAACACGATCTGGCCTTTTGCCGAGGATTTGATCCGGAAATTGGCAACCCAAGCGAAAGCCTTTGTGGTGCCCGAGGTAAACTTCGGCCAGATCGCGCTTGAAGTAGAACGCTGTGCAGCCGGCAAGGCCGTTACAAAACTCATACCGCATGCCGGCGGCGGAATTCATACGCCGCTGCAGATTGCAACCGGTGTAGAGGAAACGCTGCGCAAAGTTGCAAGCAACAGGAAAAAGCGATGAAGGAAAAAACAAAAGCGGATTCGTATCGGCATCCGAAGGATGAGCTGCTCAGAGGGTCTCGGATCCCGCACATATGGTGTCCGGGATGCGGCATCGGAAGCGCGCTTTCGGCCGCCATCAGCAGCTTGCAGAAAACCGGGATCGATTATGACCAAATGACGGTTGTCTCAGGCATTGGATGTACCGGGAGGGTCGCCGGGTATCTCAACCTCGATTCATTCCATACCACTCACGGTCGAGCCATCCCATTCGCCACAGGACTGAAATTGGTGAAACCCCAATTGAAAGTTTTCGTTTTCAGCGGTGATGGCGATCTTTTTTCCATCGGAGGCAACCATTTTATCCACGCAGCTCGAAGGAATATTGACCTGACGATCATCTGCGTGAACAACATGAATTACGGAATGACGGGGGGGCAAGTATCTGCAAATACCCCCATGGGCGCAAGAACAACCACCACTCCCTATGGCAATTCGGAAGTCCCTTTGAATCTCCCCTCTCTGGCGGCGGCCTGCGGGGCCGTCTACGTTGCACGGTGGCTGTCCCTGGACGTAAGGCGGCTCGCGCAATCCATCCAGGAGGCCTTGGAAAAACCCGGTCTCTCATTTGTGGAAGTTATTGCGCCGTGTCCGACGGCCTATGGACGACGCAACCGCCTGGGTAGTGCCCTGGAAATGATCAAGCTTTACCGGGAGAACAGTGTCATCAGAAACGGGGTACACCCCGACGAAACAGTAATCCAAGAAGGAAAGAAAATGGTACTCGGCAAGTTTATTGACACGCAACGTCCCACTTTTCTGGAAAGCCTCTCCGGAGTGTCCGAACTCAGAGAGACCATGTGGCCAAGAAAAAGCGGGTAGCCAAAACCATGGAGGAATCATGGGGACTGAAGGTGATTACCAAGAGATCATCCTTACAGGGTTCGGAGGGCAAGGGATTATCCTCGCCGGCAATATCCTTGGAAAGTCTGCGACCCTGTTTGAGAAAAAAAACGCAACGTTGATTCAGTCCTACGGACCCGAGGCGCGTGGCGGCGCATGCGCTGCGCAGGTAGTGGTTTCAACGGAGCCCATTGAGTATCCCTACGTAGAAAACCCCGACGTTTTGCTCTGCATGTCACAGGAAGGATTCGACAAGAACATTTCAAAGCTGAAACAGGGCGGGAGCCTTTTCACGGACTCCCGCCTGGTCAAAGTCAACCCGAAAGCCGTTCGGAAAGACGTTAAGCACTACGCCATACCGGCGACCGGGTTTGCCGAGGAGATGGGCGTCAAAATGATGGCAAACATCATTATGTTGAGCTTCGTTATCGCGGTTACACAACTGGTTTCTTACGATTCACTGAAAGCCGCGATCGCCTCCTCAGTCCCAAAGGGCACCGAAGAGAAGAATTTGTCCGGTATGGAGCGGGGTTTTCAATACGGATTGGATCTGAAAGGAAACGCAGACTAACGCAATATGGCTTCAACAAATTCCGTACTGATTATCGGAGGCACGCCGCAGGGGCTGCAGGCCGCCTTGACATTGGCTGCCTGTAATAGAAGTGTCACCCTTGTGGAAAAAAACCGTGAGATCGGCCGAACCGACGGCAAATGGCCCGATAAGGCGAGGCGCTGGACGCAATACCTCCGCACCCAGGCCGCCTATCATCCGTTTGTCGACATCCTCACCGAGACGGAAGTCACCCATATTGAGGACTCCCGCGAAGGGGCCGCGCGGGTGGAATGGATCCAAAGGCCCCAGTGGATATCTCCGGAATTGTGTGTGGATTGTCACAAATGCCTTTTCTCTTGCCCGGTCGAACTGTCGGACGGGAGCAAACCGATTTTCGAATTATGTGCGCCCCATACCATGGCGATCGACAAACGGGAAAAGGCTCCCTGCAGATTGGCCTGTCCCCTCGACATGAACCCACAGGGGTACGTGGCCTTGATTGGTCAGGGCAAATTTGACGAGGCTTATCAGCTCATTCTGGAAAAAAATCCGCTTCCCGGTGTTTGCGGCCGGGTATGTCACCATCCCTGCGAAACGGAATGCAGGCGAAAAGAGATCGACGAACCTATCGGCATCCGAGCTCTGAAGCGATTTGCGGCGGATGTGGCGAGAAAGCGAAGCAGAGAGGCCGGAAACGGACCCATGCGTTTTCCCAAAGGTCCGCGCATCGCCATCATCGGCTCGGGGCCTTCCGGGCTGACAGCGGCGCATGAATTTGCCCGGGCGGGATTTTCCCCCACACTGATCGAGGCGGATGGCAAACCGGGAGGGCTCCTGCATCAGGGCATTGCTCCCTACCGTCTTCCAAGAGAGATCATCGAGCAGGAAATCGATGACATCATGAGCTTGGGGGTTGAATTGAGGCTCAATTCTTCGGTTAAAGCCTGGGAGGATTTGGAGAGACTAAAATCAGAGGGCTTTCGGGCGATCTTATTGGCAACGGGTGCATCCAAGGACCTCAGAATGGGCATCCGGGGAGAGGACTCGAAAGGAATCTATGGGTGTGTGTCGTTTTTGAGGGAATTGTGGAAAGGGAAAAAATTTGAACCACTCGGCCGGCTTGTGGTTATCGGCGGCGGGAATGCGGCGGTGGAGGCGGCGCGCGCCGGCATCCGCGCGGGGGCCGGATCCGTTACGCTTATCTACCGGCGAACGAGAAAGGAAATGCCGGCGGATCCGCACGAGGTGGAGCAGGCCCTGGAAGAAGGCGTGAAACTGAAGCTCCTCACCGTTCCCGTGGAATTCGAAAGCGAAAACGGCCGGTTGTGCAGGCTCAGATGCGTAAAGATGAAATTGGAGGGTAGGGACGATTCGGGACGCCGGCGACCGGTTCCGATCGAGGGATCAAATTTCTTGATGGATGCAGATACCGCCATTGTCAGTATAGGGCAGGGGGCCGTCGGCCCTCTGGGAATCGGCGGCGACATAAAGAAGACCCCGTTGGACGGGCTTGTGATTTCAGAGACCGGGGAGACGAACATCGCCGGAATCTATGCTTCAGGGGATACGGTAACGGGGCCCTCGACCGTGGTGGAGGCCATGGCCTCCGGGCGAAGGGCGGCGCAAACAATCATCGGAGCTTTGGATACCGCGATCGGGCGGATCCGAGAGAAAAACCGTGAGGTCCGCCGTGAACCCTATAACCCGATTCCAAAAGAGATTCCCAGGCAAGTGCGAACCGACGGCCCGCATCGAAAGATTTCAGAGCGAATACGAGACTATGGTGAAGTCATTGCGTGTTTATCCGCTGAGGACGCCGCGCGGGAGGCTGGAAGATGCCTCCAATGCGGGATTTGTTGCGAATGTCTTCAATGCGAAGCCTCGTGTGAACTGGGTGCCATCGGGCATGGCAAACTTCCAATCAGGAGGTCCTCTCATTTTGACCAAATCATCATGTCCGACAACCGTCAAGCCCCTTCAAAATCCGATTTGTCCCACGTGATCTCGATCGGGCGTCCCCGGGACACAAATTCGTGGGCGAGGGCAATGGTGGCGGGGCGCAGTGCCGCCATGGAAGTATTGTCGAAAACGTCTCCTGTGCAGATGCCGCCCATGGCCGGGAAGTCTCTAAGGAACAGGGATTCAAAGATCGGAATTTTTATTTGTTCATGCAACGGATCATTAAACCCGAACAACCAATTGGCCGGGATGATTGAGCCTTTGAAGCAAATTCCGGATGTGGCTCATGTGGAGGTGTTGGTATCGGCCTGCCACCCGGAAATGGGGCGCCGCATCGAGGAGGTGATTTCCGCGCAGGGATTGAATGGCGCGCTGATTGCGTCATGTGTCTGCTGTAATCTGGATTTCGCCTGTGAATCATGCACGGAACAGCGGATCAGACTGAAGCAGAGGCTGTTTAAAGAAGTGGGGTATGCACCCAAAGATATCGCGCTCGTCAACATCAAAGAGACGTGCTTGCTCCCCTACAGGACGGACGGTTCAGTGGGGATTGATCGGGCGAATCGGGTGATACGCTCGGGACTTTCACAATTGAGGGAGCATAAGGCCTGGGCCTTGAAAAGCGAAAAAATACACCCCCAAGCGCTGGTTCTGGGCGCGACGGAGGCCGGCATAGCAGCTGCAAAAGGCCTTAAAACGCAGTTTCATTCCGTTGTTTTGGCAGAGGACGGAGAAATCCATCAAGATGTCGAGGCGGACTTAAGAAAGAGCGAAATCGAGCTGCTCCGGCCTGTCAAGCCGGTTCGGCTGGAGGGTCAACGAGGAAATTTTACCCTTATTTTTGAGAGGCTTGGGAGGTCAGGGGCCTCAATATCTTCAATCAAGAGCGATCCCGCTCAAACTCAGAAGAAACGACCGCCGGAACCAAGCAGTGAGGCCTTGGATGAAAATCCTCCATATCAACAAATCCACGGCGGTGTCGTTATCCTGGGGAGAAAAAAATTTAAAAACCTCCGCTACCAGAGAGATGCGTTTTCCAAACCGATTCACGCCGTGAGCAGTAAGGCTTTCGGAACCCTCGAAACGGGCATTCCGGGCGTATATATGGCGTCATGGTCACAAGCAATCAAGATTCCGGATAAGACGTTGGGAGCATCCGTTGCCGGCAAGGCACTGGAAGATGTGCTTGACAATACCGGGCTTGGGGACTCCCTGGCGGCGCAAGTAGACCCGGAATTCTGCCGTGGTTGCGGCAGATGTGCGGACATTTGTCCTGAAGGGGCCGCACATCTGGAGGAGATCTCCCGGGGGGTGGCTTCTTCATGGATCGACCCGCGGCTGTGCACGGGCTGTGGAAACTGTATCTCCGAATGTCCTACGGGCGCCGTTCATATGGCCGCCTCCGAACAGCAATATTACGAAGAGGTGATGAATGCAATCCTGGGATAGCCACGGCCCAATTTTGGCCTTTTTCTGCAATTGGGCGCCCTATCGATGTTACATGGATTTGTGTCAGTCGGATTCCGCACCCCATTACACCGTCTACCCCATCAAGGTGATGTGCGCAGGACGCGTAGATCCGGCGATGGTACTTTTCGCTTTTGAGCGGGGCGCACAAGGGGTGATGGTGCTTGGATGTAAGGAAAAGGAATGCCGGTACGGTCCGGGACCCGCGCAAGCCGAAAAAGTGGCGACATGTATTCGAGAACTCATGCATATTGTTGGATTGGAATCTAACAGGTTCTTAACGCTCACTTTTTCATTCAATGAAAAAGAGCGGCTTTTTGATCAAATGAACGCCTTTGTTGAATCGGTCTCCGGGCTCGGAAAATCACCGTTTGCGTCAGCGTTTACAGGCCGTAAGCCCCAGCCCTCACAGGGAAACGCATCGGGGATTTGTAAAAGCCCAGCGCTTTGAAAAAGACCCCGGCGGCCCTGTCCGGCCCATTTTCAAACCGCTGGATTCTTGCGAGGAACTCTCTTGGATCAAAGTAGTGCATTGTCAAAATTCATTGAAGACTTTCAGGTTTTCCACTGCGTTGACTGCGGAAAATGCACCGGGGCCTGCCCCTTGGCCCAGGTAGACCGGGATTTTTCTCCACGTCTCGTTGCCAAATATGCCATTGAGGAAGGACTTGAATCGGAATATGTCCGGGAAAAGGCTTGGACTTGTCTTACTTGCGGCCTTTGTAACGAGCGTTGTCCCGTGGGGATCTCTTTTACCGAATTCATTCGGGCGATACGCCCGCTATACGGGAAAGAGAAATCAAAAGGCCTGTTAAGTCACGGAGGGGCTTTGCAGGGACTCATGCGCATGCAGACCGCACCGGGATTAAACCAGAAACGTTTGGACTGGATCAGCCCGGACCTGAAGGTGTCCTCTCAGGGTGAGATCTTGTACTTTGTCGGGTGTCTTCCCTATTTCGAAGCGTTTTTCTCCGGATTAAATGTGACGCTGACAAAAATTGCCGTCGATACGGTGAGAATCCTGAATTCACTGGGTGTGGAGCCGGTGGTTTTGCAAAATGAAAGATGTTGCGGGCACGACCTCATTTGGACCGGGGATGGGACGTCGTTTCAAAAACTCCGCAATTTGAATGTGGAATCTTTCAAGAATGTCGGCGCTAAGACCATCGTTACAGCCTGTGGGGAGTGCAGCTATGTTCTGAAACATCTTTATTCGAAATCTTCGGGGTCTTTCCCCTTTGAGGTGATGCACCTGACGGAGTTTTTGAGAAAGGCCGGCCTTCCTGAAAAGGAAAGACTGGGCGGTCGCGCTACCTATCAAGATCCCTGTCGGCTGGGGCGCATGCAGGGTGTGTACGATGCACCCAGAGAGCTTCTCGGCGCTATTCTTGACGTTCGGGAAATGGCTCATTTCGGTGCGGGAGCCTGGTGCTGTGGCAATTCCGCCTGGCTCCACTGCGACCGGTACAGCAAGCAGATGCAGGTGGAACGTCTTTTGGAGGCGAAGCGAACGGAAGCCGATCGGTTGGTTACGGCATGTCCCAAATGCCAAATACACCTTTCCTGCGCGATGCGGGACGTCAACCTTCAGATGGATCTTCACCTGAGGCTTCAGGATATTACCGGTGTGATCGCAGAGGCGATCGCGCCGGAAAGTTCGACATGATCTTGTATACGCATTTTTGCCAAGAAGGTTTTAAATTGAGTAAGCGTTCACAGGTTCAGGGTTCAACGTTCAGCGCCGCCTCTGGCCGCTGAAGCGGCCGGTTTGATCGAAAGTGAGACTCCAGCATTGCGGAGTCAGATACGAGGGTTAAGGACAAAGAAGGGATTGAGGACCCGAAATCGTCGTTAAAAATGCTCATTTTCCCAAGTAATTGCCGATTTAGTTCCAAATTTTGGATGAGGCCTGACAAAGCTGACGCTTTTCTCATAAATACGTAACCCAAATGCACTCCGTGGACGAGAATTGAACCTTGAACCCCTGAACCTTTGAACCCGTGAACGGTTATTAAATTGAAAACAAAGACAACGAACTGCCGACACTTGAGGAGGTTAAATCATGATTGCCGTGCAACCGATTCATGCACTGGATGAGGAGGTCCGAATAGGTGTCTATGTTTGCCGGTGTGGTTTGAACATCGCCGATGCCGTGGATTGCGAGGCGGTAGCCGATTGGGCAAAAAATCTTGAGGGCGTGGCCCTCGCGCGCTCTTATTCGTACATGTGTTCAGATCCGGGCCAGCAGCTGGTCAAGCAGGACATCCGGGAACAGGGATTAAACCGCGTTGTTGTTGCATCCTGCTCCCCAAGGCTTCATGAGCCCACCTTTCGGAAGATGTGCGCGGAAGCCGGACTGAATCCCTATCTTTTCGAAATGGCGAACATCCGCGAGCAGTGTTCATGGGTGCATCCCCATCAGAAGAACGATGCCACGGAAAAGGCCAAGGATCTTGTAAAGATGGCGGTCTCTCGTGCGAGGCTTTTAAAACCACTTGAGGAAATGGAGGTACCGGTAACTCAAAAAAGTTTGGTTATCGGCGGCGGGGTGGCCGGCATCCAAACCGCCCTCGACCTGGCCGACACCGGATTCCAGGTCCACTTGGTGGAGAAAAAAGCCTCCATCGGCGGGATCATGGCGCAACTGGACAAGACCTATCCAACCATGGATTGCTCCATCTGAATTCTCGGACCGAAGATGACGGATGTCGGTCGACATCCCAACATTGAGTTGATGACCTTGAGTGAGATAGAACATATCGATGGATATGTGGGCAATTTTGAGGTGACGGTTCGCCGGAAGGCGCGGTATGTCAATGAAAATGAATGTACTGCATGCGGGGATTGTGAGAAGGTGTGCCCGGTACTGAAGGCCGATGAATTCGAGATGGGGTTGGGGTCCCGCAGAGCCATCTACATCCCGTTTCCCCAGGCGGTTCCTTCGGCCTATGTGCTGAATCCCATCGATTGCTTGGGGCAAGACCCACTCATTTGCGGCAAATGCAAGGAAGCCTGCGAGAAAGGTTGCATTGATTACGACGCCCGTGATGAGGTGGTCACTTTTAAGGTAGGCACCATTGTGGTGGCGACCGGAATGGAGCCCTATGATCCGACGCCACTGGATGAATACGGTTATACACGCTTCCCCAACATGGTAACCACGATGGAATTTGAGCGCCTCATCAATGCCGGAGGGCCGACCAGAGGGGAAGTTGTTCGCCTGAGTGATCTCAAAGCCCCCAAGTCGGTCGCGTTCATTCAGTGTGTTGGTTCGCGGTCTCCCGGAAATGAAAAGGCCAAATCCTATTGCAGCAATATTTGCTGCATGAATACCATAAAGGATACCCTCATGTTGAAGGAGCATTATCCGGACATGGAGGTGAAGGTGTTCTATATTGATATCCGTGCATTTGGAAAGGGGTTTGAAGATCTATATCAGCGCTCCAAGGGAAAGGGAGTAAAATACATCCGGGGACTTCCCGGCGATGTGCAGGAAGACGCAGAATCCCACGACTTGATACTTTTCACCGAGGACACCGCAACCGATCGGCTGGAAAAGCATCGCGCAGAGATGGTTGTTCTTTCGCAGGGATTGGTCTCCACAGGGGACATGAACAAAATACAGGAAATGTTGGCTTTGCAGAAGACCTCGGACGGCTTTTACCTGGAAGCACATCCAAAACTTCAACCGGTTGATGCCGCTTCAAGGGGGATTTTCTTCGCGGGTACGGCGGAGTCCCCAAAGGATATCAAAGATGCCGTGACGCAGGCATCTGCGGCGGCTGCGAGGGCGGCTCGATTGATGTCTCCCGGTAAGATCACAGTGGAGGCAATTACAAGTCGAGTCGATGAAGAAAAGTGCACATCCTGTGGTATGTGTGCCAAGGTCTGTCCGTATAACGCAATCACGGTAGACAGAGAGAACAAGCGGCCTGCCGCCGTAATCGAGGCGGCCTGCGCAGGGTGTGGAACCTGTGCGGCTGAGTGCCCATTTGATGCAATCGAAATGAATCACTTTACCGATGCCCAGATTTTAACCCAAGTCCATGCAATTTTGGATGCGGAACCCCAGGAAAAGGTGGTTTGCTTTGCCTGCAACTGGTGTTCGTATGCAGGCGCGGATACTGCCGGGATATCCCGTCTCAATTACCCGCCGAACGTGCGTCTTATCCGAACCATGTGTTCGGGCAGGGTGGACGAAAAGTTTGTGTGGGCCGCCTTTGAGGCAGGAGCGCCGGCGGTGCTGGTCTCAGGGTGTCATTTTGGTGATTGCCATTACATTGACGCGAATCACTGGACCCAACGAAGGGTCGAGAAGATCCGGGGGAAAATGGAGAAGTGGGGTCTGAGGAAGGAGCGTCTGCAACTGGAATGGATCAGCGCGGCTGAGGGGGTTCGTTTCTCCCGGGTCATGGGCCGGATGGAGGAGATTCGAAAAACGGTGACAAAGGAAGAGATCACGGAAACCAAAAAGATCCTCAGTGAGAACCTCAGGAAAAAGAAAAAGCCAAGACTCAGCAAGAAGAAGTCTAAGAAGACGGCGGACGGCGAGACAGTCAAAGTTGCATAGGCGGGGAGTGGCGAAAACATGAAGGAGGGTTCACAAAAGGACTTCTTCCTCGGGTTGAAACTGGTCGCCCTGAGTAGAAGGGAAGCCCTCTGCTTTGTGAGCACCTACGACAGACCCTTTCTCCTCAGTAAGGTGGCGGGTATCTTTACGATCCACGATTGCCATATCCTGGAGGCGGATATCCATATCCGGGATGGAATCGTGACAGACCTTTACAAAGTTCGGATCCCTCAGAAATATGAACCGTCACTCCTTGAAAATATGATCTATGAATCACTCCTGAAAATGCTGAAAAGCGACACCAATATCGAAAAGGAGATTTTCCTTTGGGAAAAAAAGCGGGAAGTCATTCGAGATCAAATTGTCCCCAGATTCGGAATGATCAAGGATGACCGCTCCGCGCTTATCATCAACACCTCCAACAAGAAAGGGCTTCTTCATAAAATTTCATGGGCCCTTTCTCTGGCCGGGCTGAACATCGAGCGGGCGATTATTTCCGCCACAGAGGACATGAAGGCCGAAAATGTCTTCTGGGTTAAACAGCGTTACGGGGAAACGATTACGCCCCGGTATCAAAAGAAAGTCCTGGATCTGCTGAAAATCATCGTCCATGAGGGAAAAGACCCGATAGAGCAGGCATATAAAAAGGAAATCACCATGATCTATCGGCAACAACTCAGAAGGCGGGGAAGCGGATTCCGAACGGCTCAACTCTATGCAGACGTCCACATTCGTCTGATCCGGAGCCTATTTGAACGTATCCGATTGGAATTGGATATTGAGAAAGAACCCATGCTGATCGGCGTCTATGGGGGCATCGGCAGCGGCGCCATCGGCTTCACGAGCGATATCGACTGCATCTTCCTGTACGATGGGGAATGGAGAGAGGAGTATGGGAAACTCAAGCGAAGCTTGAAGAATGAGTTTGAACGAATCTGTGACCTTGAGGTGGATGAATCTTTCCTTCCCCACCACATCAACTACTTCTTTCTGGGTCACTACGAAGGGGAGCGTGCGGTTTCTTTTGATAACCTATTCGATTATATAAAATATATAGATGAGATGCGATGCCGGACGGAGAATCGTTGGTTTGAGCCGCAGTTTTTCCATTACCCCTGGGTATTCTCCATCCGGTTTATTGGGGATCGAGAAACGCTGGATCGGTTCAAACGCGAAACAAAGCGGAAACTTCCCAAGAAGACAAGCGGGGGATATCCAACCATAAAAGCTTATATTCTGGGGGAGAAACGTGAGGAGATAAAAGGAGATTACCGGGCGTATTTAAAGGGCAAATATTTCCCCAAAGAAATGGGTTTTTTTGACACCGAAAGGTTGAAGCATTTGTATCGGAAACGGAAGTTTGAAGCGTTCATCGAATCGATACTTCCCTATGAGGCGATAAAGTATGTGTTCCGAAGAGGGGTTTTCCCCTTGCTCCATATTCTTCATCCCAATGGTCACGGGACGGATATGAGTTTGATGGCAAAGGAATATCGACATATCCGCCCTGCAGTGGATTTTATGCTGAAGGCTTTCAATGTTCGAAAGACCCTGTTCATCATGGGAGAGTGGGATCTGAACTATTTTCTCTATATCATGGATTACAAGAACGTACGGGAATTCTGCAAAAGTTACTTAAGGTATCAGAAAGAAATAGCAGACTTTGTACAAAAGTTGATCCAATAGCACTCAATTTTCGTTTTATTGTATGAATTTAGCGCTTTGAAATGGTGGGTTGGGGGCCGTTGGGATCTCTTTTCCCATATTGGGAATTTTCAAAGCGCCGGCTTGCTACCATAGCTCAAGAAAACATTTGACAGCGCCGGTTTCTTTTTAATATTTCGTTGAAAAATGTATCAAAGGCCCGGGGGACAGTCTATGCCGAAGAAAAACGAGTTGGAACTCATCAAGAAGGAATTTGACGGGTGGGTCAAGCATCTGGAAACAAAATACGATAAGCGGCCCGGGAGGAGGACGGCGTACGCAACACTTTCCGGGATCCCCGTGAAGCGGCTGTATACTCCGCTCGACCATGAAGACACGGATTATTTATCAGAAATAGGGTTTCCGGGGACATATCCCTTTACCAGAGGCGTTCAGCCCACCATGTATCGCGGGCGCTACTGGACCATGAGGCAGTATGCAGGCTTCGGCACGGCAGCGGAATCCAACAAGCGTTACAGATTCCTTTTGGATCAGGGTCAGACAGGACTGTCCGTTGCCTTCGACCTTCCCACCCAGATTGGATACGATTCAGACGATGAAATGGCGATCGGGGAAGTGGGAAAGGTGGGTGTGGCCATAGACTCCCTCAAGGATGTGGAGACCCTTTTCAGCGCGATCCCTCTGGATCAGGTAAGCACTTCCATGACAATCAATGCGCCGGCGGCGGTTCTGCTTGCCATGTATATTGCCGTTGCGCAAACGCAAGGCGTTCCGGCGGAAAAATTGAGGGGTACCATACAAAACGATATCCTCAAGGAATACTCCTCCAGAGGGACCTACATCTTTCCACCGAAGCCTTCCATGCGGATCATTACAGACATATTTTCCTTTTGCGCCGAGAAAGTTCCCCAATGGAATACGATCAGTATCAGTGGGTATCACATCAGGGAGGCGGGTTCCACGGCCGTCCAGGAAATCGCCTTTACGCTCGCCAATGGGATCGCTTACGTGCAGGCAGCGCTCAACGCGGGGCTGGATGTGGACAAGTTTGGCCCCAGACTCTCCTTCTTTTTCAATGCCCACTCGGATTTCTTTGAAGAAGTCGCCAAATACAGAGCTGCACGCCGGCTGTGGGCCGAGATCATGAAGGAGCGATTCAAGGCCAGGAATCCGAAATCCATGATGATTCGTTTTCATACGCAAACCGCAGGATGTACGTTGACGGCACAACAGCCCTCCAACAACATCATGCGAGTTGCCTTTCAGGCGATGGCTGCGGTGCTCGGGGGTACCCAATCTTTACATACGAACTCTATGGATGAGGCGTTGAGTTTACCCTCGGAGGCGGCCGTTCAAATTGCTCTGCGCACGCAGCAGGTGATCGCACATGAGACCGGCGTGACGGATACGGTGGACCCTCTGGCCGGGTCTTACTTTGTGGAAACTCTGACCCAGGCGATATATAAAAGGGCGGCAGCTTATATCCGGAAGATTGACGATATGGGCGGCGCCGTTGCCGCCGTCGAAAAGGGCTATATTCAGCGTGAAATTCAGGACAGTGCATACCGATATCAGCGCGAGGTTGAACAGGAGGAACGGGTCGTCGTCGGACTCAATCGTTTCCAAGCGGAGGAGGAAAGGCCGAAGAATTTGCTGCGGGTGAACCCCAAAGTGAGGGAATCTCAGGTCGAGCGCCTGCGCAAGCTCAAATCAGAGAGAGATGGGAATCGCGTCAAAATTGCTCTGGAGGAACTGAAGCGGGTGGCGGAAGGAAGTGAAAATTTGTTGCCTCCTATATTGGAAGCGGTCAAGGCGTATGCCACACTGGGAGAGATTTGTACCGTCTTGAGGGGAGTGTTTGGAGAGTATCAGCAGGTCGGCACACTCGGCGGATGATGAAGGCATACGGCCGGAAGTTAGAAAGAGAGATATCGAGATGGGAAACGTCAAAAAAATACGGGTGCTTGCGGCAAAGCCGGGGCTCGATGGGCATGACAGGGGTATCAAGGTGGTTGCCAGTGCGCTGATGGATGCGGGAATGGAGGTGGTTTACACCGGGCTGAGACAAAGCCCTTCCCAGATTGTCGCATCCGCCATTCAAGAAGACGTGGATGTCATCGCGATGAGCATATTGTCCGGCGCTCACGATTACTTGTTTCCAATGGTGATGAAGCTTTTGGCGGAAAAGGGCGTCACGGACATCCTCGTGTTAGGGGGCGGCATCATTCCCGATGAGGATGTTCCCGCGTTGAAAGATGCGGGCATTGCAGAGATTTTCGGTCCCGGAACCAAGACAGAAGATATCGTCAATTACATCAAGGAGCATGCGGGCCGAAAATAGCGCGGAATGTGGGGATGCTTTTCAAGGCCAGGTTTCTTGATATCTACTCATTTTTCCATTCGGGTTTTCTTTTCTCCAGAAACGCTTTGAGTCCCTCTTGCGCATCCCTCGTGGTCATGAGTTCCTTGAGGTATATATCTTCGATGATCTTGAGCGAGGGTTCCAGATCGTCCATCAGTCCGGCCATGAAGGCCTTTTTGGTTTTTCTCAAAACTTCGGCGCTGAGCTTCAGATAGGGTCTTACAAACTCAGCGGTCGCCGACTCCAGTGCCTCGTCCGGCACCACCTTGTTGATCAACCCCATCTGCCGGGCTTCATCCGCCGCGATGATTCTCCCCGAAAAGATCAGATCCGCAGCGGCTTTCCGTCCGATAATACGGGGCATGATCTGCGCGGCAATTGGCGGAAACACGCCAACCTGAATCTCCGGTTGGCCGAGTTTGGCGGTTTGAGAGGCCAGGACAAGGTCACAGAAGACGGCGAGCTCACATCCCCCGCCGAGACAGGATCCATACACCGAGGCGACAGTGGGAACACCAAGCGTGTCCATGCGTCGAAACATGCCATGAAACGCTTCGATCATTTTTGGAGCCAGATCTCCCATGTGCTCCCCGACATCCACACCGGCGGAAAAACATTTGCCCTTTGCATTGAAAAGCACCAGCTTTAAGTCCTTTTCAACGCGCCATTTTTCCAATACATCATTGATTTCTTCCATCATGGCGATGTTGAGAATGTTGACGGGGGGCCTATTCAGGGTGAGGGTTCCCAGTCCCGCTTTATACTCGGTTTCGATATGCTCGTAAGCCATGGTTTTTCACTCCTTCATTGTGAAAAAAACGGCAGGCGGGGCTACCGTTCGAACCCGCCTGCCCTGAGCGCCTGTTTTCCGTTGTGCTGGAAACGCATTTTTTACTGAGCAACGCCCGATTACTTCTGGGGTTTCGGAATAACCTCCTCGCAGAGGTCATCGTCAAAGGTCTTGGCAGCCGCAAGTCCCCTGCGGTAGGCCAGGAAGTCCATCTCTCTCTTTCCGGTGATTTTCTGGACGTTAAAGGTGTTGAAGCCGATATAGGCCTCACCGTTCATGTTGGCCCCCAACCAGTAGATCTGGCTGCTCTTGAGCATATCCCAGTAGTGTTTCTTCTTGACCCGGATGCTTTCAATGGTGTTCATCAGGCAGAGAAACGTCGTGTTGGTCAGGGTCCAGACCATGTTGTCGACGAATGCATCCAGTCGACTCCAGTCGGTCTTAAGTTCCTTCAACGCAGCATTGCCTTCTTTATACTCACTCCCTTTTTTGAATTCGCCGTAAACGATGTCCCCATTTTCCACATACTTGTCGGTGATGACTCTGGGGTCACGGACCCATTCCCCTTTGTCGTTTTTCTTAATCGGGATGGCTTTGGTAATGAGGCCCAGTCTCTCCATCTTGGCGGCACTCCACATCTCATTGGCTGTTGCTTGCCACATGGCCTGCTCCATGCTCAGGTTCCACGGCAGGAAATCAGTGGACCCGCCGGTCGGCGTAGAACCATGCCGTGTGCCTGCCTGGCCGAAGGCGGCGGTATCTGCGGCAACAGTGAAATCGCATGCCTGGCCGATTTCCTGACCTCCCGCGATCCGCATACCATTGCAGCGACAGATCACCGGTTTGCGAGCTTTGAGAATCGCATCCACCATGCCCGAAAAGAGATCCATGTACTGAACATACTCAAGGGGTCTCTTCGAGTAATACTCGGCGTATTCTTTCGTGTTGCCGCCGGTGCAGAATGCCCGGTCACCCATGCTGGTAAATACAATTGCCTGGGCGTCTCTGTCCATGGAACCCTTGTGCATCCCCGCAATGACGCCTTTCACCATTTCCGTGGTATACGAGCCATACTGGCCAGGATTGTTCAGGGTCACCCACGCAACGCTTAAGCCTTCCACCGCTTCCCCTGTATTCGGGTTGATTAGGGGCTTCTTCTCGTACATCGTACAAGGGGCTTCTGTTCCCAGGTGCTCATCTCCGAAAAGGTTGTGGTCCTTGGTTTCATTGTCTCTTGGTAACCAGTCTAATGCCATCGTTTTTCCCCTCCTTCTTAATGATATATTGTTTTTTTCAATTCCTTCTTTGAGCCGATAGAAAGAAAAACTAAAAATCCGGCGTCAAAACAATCCGCCGCATGGGTGGGGTCTTGTGAGCCTCGGCAAATGTAGCCTCAATGGTGCTCATGGGCCGGGTCTCCACAAAGGCTTCCATGTTGATTTTGCCGCTTAAGACCATGTCCAAGACAATGGGGTAGTATTCAGGTAAGCATCCCCAGGTGCCGATGATGTCGGCGTCAAAGGCCATCAGACGGCCGATGGAATACTCCACCTTCGCCAGTCCGAATCCCACGACGATCATTTTTCCCGTAAAGCCCAGAATGGCCAATCCGATTTCTTGACCGGCCTTTGCCCCTGTTACCTCGAATATTTTCCAACCGGTGTTTGGGAGGCGATTTTCTTTGCAGTATGCCTTGAACTCCTTGGAGACTGCCCGGGCATCTTTATCCGTGGAGTTTATGCAGAAATCGGCACCGAACTTGAGGGCCCTTTCCAGTTTTTCTTTGTTGCGCGCGATGCCCACGACCGTCTTTGCGCCCAGTGCCTTGGCCGTTTGTCCAACGTACTGGCCCACGCCGCCGGTGATGCCGATGACGACCACATTGTCTCCCGGCTGCAAGTCCGCTCTTTTTGCCGCCTGAAAAGGCGTGGTGGCGGCATCGGCCACGACGGCCAGGTGTGCGAGCGGTATCTGCCCACGGTCTTTAATTTCACACAAATCAATGGAGGGAACGGGAATATGACTTGAAAAGCCGCCATACAGACCCAGGCTGTTGCCGGGCATTTTTTGATTCAAACACCTGTTTCCTCGGCCCGTTTTACACAGGATACACTTCCTGCAAGGCATCACCGCAGGGATGATAACCTCTTTTCCGATCCATGCTTCATCCCCGGCTACAACGGTTCCTGAAATCTCGTGCCCCAGTGTCAGGGGGGGTGTCGAGACGGTGGGTACGCCATCGTAGAAATACCCAAGGTCTGTGTGACACACACCACAGCCTGAGATTTCAACCAGGACCTCCCCGGGTGCCGGTTCATGCATAGGGATTTCCGTTTTCTCCAGTTTACCCGGGGTTACCTCTCCGGTGTCTTTGTTGCGTGCCGCGGGTTGCACCATTTGCCAGGTCATAATTTTATCCGGTACTGCCGCCATTGGTTACCTCCTTCCTATTTCTTTCTGAAATTTTAAAAATTTAGGTTCAGGGCAAAGTACTGCTCTATGCCTACTCCGGGCTCTGATCCTCAGATCATGCCGTATCCGCCGTCTACACACAGGAGTTGCCCGGTAATGTAATTGCTCTCGTCTGAGGCCAAGAAAACGAAGGCGGGCGCGATATCTTCGGCTTCACCAAATCGTTTCAAGAGTATCCGGTTCATATAGATATCCTTAAGCTTTTCATCTGTTCGGATCTTCTCGGTCATGTCTGTGGCCACAATACCCAATGAAATCACGTTGGCGCAGACATGGTAACGGGCAAGTTCTCGGGCAATGGATTTCGTCATGCTGATGACGCCGCCTTTCGCCGCGCTGTAATTGATTTGACCCACTGTACCGACCAGTCCCGCAACAGATGTTACGTTAATGATCTTCCCACTGTTCTGTGCCTTCATCTGACGGCCGGCTGCCTGGGCACATAAAAATGCGCCTTTCAAGTGGATATCCAGCACTTGGTCCCATTGATCTTCCGCCATCTTGAGCATCATGGCCGGACGGGTGAACCCGGCATTGTTGACCAGGATGTCAAGCTTTCCAAATGTCTCGATGGCTTTGAGAACCAAATGTTCCGCGTCCGATTTTCGTGCCACGTCCGCGTGAACGGCTATGGCGTTGCTTCCCATGGATCGAATCGCTTGCACCACTTCATCGGCTGCGGTTTCATTCGAGCTGTAGTTGACAACGACCTTCGCTCCTTCTTTGGCAAACCCTAAGGCAACGGCCCGACCGACACCCCGACTGCTGCCTGTCACCAAGGCGATTTTATCTTCAAGTCTCATCGGCGATACCTTTCATCTGCGGGCTTTCACCCGCATCATAAGCGCATATTTACAAAAAAATAACTACATTATAGTTACATTATAGTTACAAAAAAAGCGATTTTGATGTCAAGTGAAATCGAAAAATCTGCGTCATACCCGATACGTTTCAGGATGCGCATCCGGCGGAAGCACGAAAACATGCTGAATGAACCTTGAAAAAGCTTGATGATATTGCCTTGCGGTTCAAATCTGTGGTAGAAAAAACGCTGGTGAGGGCTCCGGGCGAGGTTGACATTCCCTCAGATTTCCGTATGAAGAAGAAACGCAGGCTTCGGGTATGAATATTCGCCACCTAATGACTTTGTTCCTCCTGTTTTGCCTGAATGACTGTGCGAGACAGATCCATTACGTCGGAATTCCCGATTCATCCCCAAAGAAAGTCATTGCCCTTCCTGAGCGCTCTGAAGATCCAAAGCTTAGACCTTACGTGATTCATGGAAAGCGATATCATCCGCTCCCCGATTCCGAGGGGTTTGTTCAACACGGAAAGGCGTCCTGGTATGGGTCGGACTTCCATGGACGCACCACCTCCAGTGGTGAGATTTTTGACATGTACAAGAAAAGTGCCGCCCACAAGACGCTTCCATTGGGTACCTATGTAAAGGTGGTGAATCTATCCAACAGGAGAGAAATCATTTTAAAAATAAACGACCGTGGTCCCTTCGTGAAGGGACGGATCATTGATCTGTCATATGCAGCTGCAAAGGAAATCGGCTTGGTGGGTTCGGGAACAGCCGATGTCACCGTGGTTGCGCTCGGTAAAGAAGTCGGTGAATTGAAATCGAATAGCGGCGTCAAACCGGTGGTCGAAACCGAAGACCTCAGAAAGGGAGTGTTCACGGTTCAGGTGGGGGCGTTCAAAGATAGAGAAAATGCGGTAGGGCTTGCCGAACGGTTGAAGGTGATATTCAATCATGTCGAGGTCAATGTCTATGATGACAACACAGGGAAAACCCTACACCGGGTTCGGGTCTCGAAATCCAAGACTTTAAATGAAGCGGACAAGATTGAAAAGAAGCTGAAGGATATGGGATTTGAAGGCGCCTTTATCGTCAGTCTTTAAAAAGGGGCATTGATTTTGTTTCGAAGCACTCCGGAAGTCTTGAAAACAACCACTCTCCTGGCTCTCAATTGGAGGTCCTCCGTGGTTTGAGGATTTCGTCCCCTTCGCGCCGACTTTTCCTTTACGACAAATTTGCCGAACCCGCTTACCAGGATGTCTTCTCCACTTTCAAGCGATCCTTTAATGATCTCAAGGAGCCTTTCGACAACAATCCGTGATTGACTCTTGCTGAGCCCAACCTGGTTGTAAATACTGTTGATGATATTTTCTTTAGTCAAGGCCACTTTTGATCCTCCTCCATTTGCACTTTTTGAAAGAAAAACCCTTACCATTTTGAAATTTTCGAGTGATAAATATGGCTTGTGCCGAAAGAGGTGTCAAGCATTTTTTGCGTATCCGAATTTTTCTTTTAACTTTTCGTTTACGAGCTTGGGAACAAGTCCGCTGATGTCGCCACCAAAGCTTGCGGCCTCTTTGATGATGGTGGAGCTTGTGTAGAACCATTTATAATCGGTCATGAGAAACACGGACTGCACATTCCGATTCAGTTTCCGGTTCATGAGGGCCATCTGAAATTCATATTCAAAGTCAGAAAGGGCACGGAGTCCTCTTACAATAATATTCGACTGCTTCCGCACCACATAATCAACCAGTAATCCGTCAAAGGCATCGATCTCGACATTGTCGGATTCTCGCAGGGCGTGCTGAATCATGTAAATTCTTTCGTCAATGGAGAAGAGAGGAACTTTCTGGGGATTATGCAGAATCGCTATGGTGACCTTATCGAATATCTCCAAAGCCCGCGTTAAGATACTCAAATGACCATTTGTAATCGGATCAAAAAAGCCTGGATAAATGGCCCGCTTTTCATTCATGTTTCAACCCCGAATGTGTAAACGCTGATTTGTGTATTCCCGTAGGATCGGGTATCCGTCATTTGCAGCCTCCCGACGGCGACCGGAAGTTTCTCCCTTTTGGAAGATTCAGCGACTACCCGTGATTTCCATGAAAGGAAGCCCTTGATTGAGAGCTCTTTCAGCAAACCCGGAATGTAGCCGGCCGCGTATGGCGGATCAAGAAACGCCAAATCAAATACCTCCTGTGCCAATTGCCGGCTTCGGCTGATTCCTTTTCTTAGATCATGCCTTAAAATTACGCCGGCAGCCTGATGCTTACATACCATAAGGTTTTTTTTTATCAGCGCGATGGATTGTAAAGAATTATCAACAAAGTAAACGAGATGCGACCCTCTGCTGAGGGCCTCGAGGCCCAAGCTGCCGGTCCCTGCAAAAAGATCCAGCGACCGACACCCTGAGAGGTCTTGGCCGATGACATCAAAGATGGCCTCCCGCACCAAATCCGAGGTGGGTCGAATCGTCCTCCCTTTGGGAGATGCCAGAAGTCGGCCCTTAAGGCGACCCCCTGTGATTCTCATGTCGTACTACCCAAAGACTTCGGTTTGTCCGGCAAATGAGCACAACGAGACTGATCGACCAAAACGGCCTGCGGATGTCCATACGGCCGGCCGGGACATCGGTACCACCGGGTCCAATTCGTTCTGCCGACATCCGTGGCGTTGGTCTCAGGAAAGGTAACCGAGAATTGTTTCGCCCGCCTTTACCTTTTGATTCAATTCAACAATGATTCTGCTATCTGCCGGAAGACACACTTCCAGTCTGGAACCGAACCGAATGAGCCCGAATCGCTGCGCGGCATTAACGTGGTCTTCCTCTTTGATCCAGCATGCGATACGCCTCGCGATAAGGCCCGCAATCTGAATCACGACCACTCGGTGCGAATCCGGGGTGTCAAGATCAATCCGATTGCTTTCGTTGAGTTTTGATGCCTTATCAAGATTGGCGGAAAAGAATTTACCGGGGTGATACGTGATCTTGCGGATGGTACCTCTTACGGGAATCCTGTTCACGTGGACGTTGAAGATAGACATGAAAATACTCACCTTCACGGCAGGTTCGCCCAAGGGGTTGTCCGCATCCTCAATCCGCTTTATCTCTAATATTTTCCCATCCGCGGGCGTCAACACCGCCTTGGGTTCGGCATCGGTCTCTCGGTCGGGATCCCTAAAAAAGAAGATAACAAAAAGGGTGAGAACCCCGGCAACGATGGTCGCGAAAACAAGCCCCAGATAGAAAAGAATCAGGGTGAGCACTCCTCCCATGAGCACGAAAGGGATGCCGTCCTTTGCGAGGGGCCACTTATTTTCGATATGTGACTG
>JAWOGN010000115.1:0-6745 GCA_046496815.1 Desulfatiglandaceae bacterium | reverse complement strand
GTTTGCAACATCCACAACTTACCATTTTGAATAGTAAACTCGACATCTTGCATATCTTTATAATGCTTTTCTAACTGCACCTGAATATCAAAAAGTTCACTATATGCTTGTGGCACAACTTCCTCCAGAGAAGGAAATTTTCCCTATTCAATATGGATGAAAATTTGAGATGCTCAACTTCACCCATTGGGGGTAACGCTGCCACGAGTGCAAGCAAGACGGAATCCTTTAACAATAGAAGGCTTGACGTTTTTTAACCCTGAATCCCGATTTCATCGGGAAACCCTGAACCGCTCAACCTTTGTTCGTATCAATCGGGTGCTTTGAAATAGGGAGAAGGTAAGATGAATGATGAATTTGAACCCCAAATTGTTGCCTTTTGTTGCTCCAATTGCGCAGCGGCTGCGGAAAATGTCGCCGACGGCATGAACAAAATTTTCCCCGGCAACGTAAAAGTAATTCAGGTTCCGTGCACGGGCCGTATTGAAGTTCTGCACCTCTTGAGACCTTTCGAGGAAGGTGCGGACGGCGTCTATGTTGCCGGTTGCCAGGAAGACAGCTGCCGGTACATTGCGGGCATTGTCAAGGCAACCAAACGGGTTGCGAACGTAAGACACATTCTTGAGCAACTCGAGATCGAGCCTGACAGAATTGGGATCTTTAACCTTTCTGCTGCGAAGAGTCATGGGTTCGTCGAAGTGGCTCAAGAAATGATTGACAAAGTCAAAGCGCTGGGTCCAAGCCTCGTAAAAATTAGATCATAGGTATTCGGGGAGGTATTAAGAATGATTGTTGCTGAACCAAAACCCCTTAAAGAAATATGTGAGATGGTCAAGGACTTCCGCAAAATCCTGGTCCTGGGTTGCAAGGGTTGCGTTACGGTCTGTAATGTCGGGGGAACGAAGGAGACGGCTGTATTGGCTTCCGCATTAAGAATTGCCGGAAGGAAAAACGGCCGAATTACGGAGGTTGAAGAACACACCCTCGAACGCCAGTGCGACCCCGAATACATAGACGAAGTGAAGGATAGAATCGGTGACTACGAGGCTGTGATTTCCATCGCCTGTGGCGTGGGGCCCCAGTTTCTCTCGGAGCGTTACCCGGCCGCAAAGGTTTTTCCCGGTGTGAATACCCGATTTATGGGGGGGGCGATCGAGCACGGAATTTGGTCGGAGCGGTGTGCCGGGTGCGGGACCTGCGTCATACATCACTTTGGCGGACTCTGCCCCATTGCCCGGTGCTCCAAGAGCCTCCTGAACGGACCCTGCGGCGGTTCTTCCAACGGCAAATGCGAGGTGTCCAAAGATATTGACTGTGTATGGGACATGATTGTTCGAAAAATGACAGAGACGGGTCGATTGAAAGAGCTGGTAGAATTTGTGCCGCCCAAGAGCTGGACCACCGCGAGGGACGGCGGTCCCAGAAGACTGATCAAGGAGGAGCTGGTAAAATGAGCGAGTATAAAGCAGGAAGCAATCTGGAAAAGGTGCTCAAGGCTGGGCATTTCGCTTTTACCGGTGAGTGTGGGCCTCCACTGGGTGCCAATGTGGAGCACCTCAAAGAAAAAGCCCACCACCTCAAGGGTTGTGTGGATGCCGTAAATGTCACAGATAATCAGACTGCGGTGGTTCGAATGTCGAGTTGGGCCGCGTCACTCATCCTCCTGCAGGAAGGACTTGAACCCAACTTTCAAATGGTCTGCCGCGATCGGAATCGCTTGGCCATGCAGAGTGACATTCTGGGGGTCTATGCTCACGGGATCAAAAACATGCTCTGCCTCACAGGAGACCATCAGTCCTTCGGAAATCATCCCGAGGCAAAAAACGTATTTGATATCGACTCCATGCAATTGATCTATACCGTCAAAACGATGCGGGACGAAGGCACCTTCCTCAATGGGCAGCAAATCGATGTGCCACCCAAGATTTTCATAGGCGCCGCTTCAAATCCATTCGCGGAGCCCTTTGATTTCCGCCTGTATCGTCTGGCAAAAAAGGTCGCAGCAGGCGCTGACTTTATCCAAACCCAGTGCATCTACAACATGACAAAATTCAGAGAATTCATGAAACGGGCCGTCGATATGGGTCTTCACGAAAAATGTTACATCCTGGCAGGTGTGACGCCCATGAAAAGTGTTGGTATGGCCCGATACATGGCCAAGCAGGTGCCCGGCATGGAAGTCCCGGAATCGCTGATCAAGCGCCTGCAGGGTGCCGGCAAAGGAAAGGTTGCGGGTGAAGGGATCCAATTTGCCGTGGAACAAATCGAGGAATTCAAGCAAATGGAGGGAGTGGCAGGTGTTCATCTCATGGCCATCGAGTGGGAACACCGTGTGCCTGAGATTGCCGAGTTGGCAAAGGTCCTTCCAAGACCGAGTGTTTGAGGCCTTTCAAAGGCCGAAGCGACCGTCAAGCCCGCGGGATCCCTCTGGTGAGTCCCCCGGGCTTTTTTCTTGAATTCTTTTGCAATTCAAGCATATCATGAGAGGATGATTATCACGACGACAGCCGGTCGATCGATCGACACACAGACAGACCTGACGGCACCGGAGCGCCATGTTCTCCAAAAGCTATTTGCATGGGAACTGATGGCCACCGGGATTGATCAGTTCAGAGAAAAAAAGGCAGAAGCCCTGCGGAAGGGGTGGAACAACTCCGGGCCTATAACTGAAAGCATGGCTTTCAAACGCATTGTTAAGCACATGGAATATAAGCTGAAAAAGAGATTAGAGCAAGAAAGCGAATGACCGGTGAATCCCGGAAGCCCAAAACCATCCGCCCCGGCCTTCCAGGCGGGTGAAAAAAACCGCCCAGCAACGACTTGTTCCATTGAAACTTTGGAGGGGACGGTATTCCCCGGAGTTTAAATTGGCGGATAGCTCAACAAAATCGAAAAAAGAAAACAGTCCCGCCCACTGGATTCAATCCATTCACGGTAAGGAGGCCGATACCCCGCTTCGAATCGCGATCGTCGGCGGTGGTCGGGCTTGCCGCGAACTCTTGAGGATTTTTGAAGAGAACCATCTCTCCAGCCTGGACATGAAGGTTTTGGGTGTGGCGGATATCAACCCCCAAGCACCGGGGCTAACCCATGCATCCAGGCTTAATCTATTCGCGACGACCCATTTCGAGGATCTCTACACCCTGGACGGATTGAACCTTCTGATCGAACTGACCGGGTCGGAGCGTGTCAGGGAATCGATTCTGCGCACAAAACCAGCCGCCGTGTCCATAATTGACCACCGTGGGGCACGGTTTTTGTGGAATTTGATTCGCATTGAGATGGAGAAAACCAGGCTGGAAAAGGATCAACACGCAGAGGAGGAAAAAGAGAAAAGATACAAGCAAGTGATTCTGGATTCCCTCCCCTACAGAGTCATGGTGGTCAATGCCAACATGACCATCAGCACCGTCAACCAAACGTTTATCGAGGACACGGGACTGCCCTATGAAGATGTGATCGGCAGGACTTGTTACGAAGTAAGGTACGGCTTGAGCCGGCCGTGTGGGGAATGCGACAGGCCCTGTTTTATGGAAGAAGTCAAGAAAACAGGCAAAATAATCAGCACGATCCACGAATGCACCACCCAGGACGGTGAAGAGCGCTATGAAGTCATCACAGTGTCACCCATTTTCGATGAGGCCGGCAATGTGATACAGTCGCTGGAAGCTTCCCGAGATGTGACGGACAGAATCAAACTGGAAAAAGAAGCCCAAAGATCCAATATTTTTCTCCAAAATGTGATTCAAAGCACCGTGGATGGAATCGTCGTCGTGGACACCAAAGGGTATCCCCTCTTGTTCAACGAGGGCATGGAGCGATTGACCGGTTACTCGAGGCAAGACATCATGGAGCGGGGGCATCTGAGCAAATTCTACGACATGGATGTTGCCAGAGAAAATATGCGGAAAATGCGAAGCGACCGGCATGGCCCCGTCGGCAAACTCAACCCGACCAGCATGTCGATTAAAACCAAAAGCGGCGAAGAAATCCCCGTGACTTTAACGGCTTCCATCATCACGATCAATGAAAAAGAAGTGGGCAGCGTAGGGGTTTTCACCGATATGCGGGAAATCTTAAGGATGCGCAAGGATCTCGAAGAAGCCCAACTCCAACTCGTGCAATCTGATAAAATCGCCTCCATCGGCAAAATGGCCGCCGGCGTTGCGCATGAAATCAACAATCCACTGTCCGGGATCATGATTTATGCTGAGCTTTTAAAGGAAGATTTGCCGGGCGATGCCAAGCGTGTGTCAGATATCCAAGAAATCATCGATCAAACCCTGCGCTGCAAGAAGATTGTCGCCGACCTGCTTGAATTCAGCCGACAGAGCATCGGCAAGCCGTCTCATTTCAGCATCGCCGAAATGATTACCAAGACGTTGAATTTATTGATTAACCAGGCTATATTTCAAAACATTGAAGTCAAAAAAGATATCCAGGATGCCATGCCCCGAATGGCGGGAGACATGGGACAGCTCCAGCAGGTGTTCACCAACCTTTTTATTAATGCGGCAGACGCGATGAACGGAAAAGGGCGGTTGGAAATAACAGCAAAATTTGATGCGGTGAAAAGCCAGTTCGTCATCGGTGTCGCTGATTCAGGCCCTGGAATTCCGGAGGCGTTGCGGGACGAAATTTTTGACATGTTTTTCACCACAAAACCTGTCGGTAAAGGAACAGGACTTGGGTTGAGTATCTCACAAAATATTATTAAGCTTCACGGCGGCACGATTGGGTTTATATGTCCACCGGAAGGCGGCACGCGCTTCACGATTGAACTGCCGCTTGGATTTGTGGACGAATCGAACGATGAACCGATTTTTATAGGATTAGAGAAAGAATGAGCGAAAAAACCAAAATTCTGGTTGTCGATGATGAAAAGGTCGTTAGGGACGGATGCCGGCGGGTTTTGACGGGAAAAGGCTATGAGGTCATTCCCGCTGAAAACGGTCAGTCAGCCATTGATGTCATGGCAAAACAATCGGTGGACATGATACTCCTCGATTTGAAAATGCCCGTCATGGGAGGGGAAGAGGTCCTCGAATTCACCGGCAAAAACCATCCGGACATTCCAATCATTATTATTACCGGGCACGGAACCGTGGACACCGCGGTGGAATGTATGAAAAAAGGTGCATACGATTTCATCACGAAACCCTTCCAGATAGACCAGTTTCTCTTGACCGTCACCCGGGCGGCTGAAAAAAGAAGCCTGGAGCAGAGAGCCAAGCAGTTTGAGGAGGAAAATGTCCGAAATCTCTATGACTTAAATCTCGAAAAGAGCCGCCTGAAAACCATGATCAACTGCATGGGAAACGGCGTCATGGTAACCAACCGCAATCTGGAGGTGGTGTTGCACAACCCGGCCCTGATGCGCTTGATGGAAATCTCCAAAGCGGTTCAGAATCCTTTTCATATCACAGAGATCTTGAATGATGAATCGCTGATTGCAACGCTCAAGCAGATACAGGCGGGCGAATCCGCAGATGCGGAGTACATCTCTCAAGAAATAAACACGGGCAGGAATTTTCTTAGAGCCATTTCGGCACCCGCCTCCGGGCCCGACGGCAGCATCGTCGGCACGGTCACCGTCTTGGAGGATGTGACCGCCTTTAAACAACTGGATCGAATGAAAACGGATTTTGTCAACATGGTCGCCCATGAACTGCGCAGCCCGCTCGCCGCAATAAAACAACAAAACTGCGTTCTCCTGGATGGGCTGTGCGGCCCCCTGGAGGAAAAACAGTGTGTAATGTTAGGCAGGGGATCCAAAAAGATAGATGCATTACTGGATTTAATTAACGACTTGCTTGAAGTCGCCAAGATTGAAGCCGGGAAGTACGTTCAGCATCAGGTACCCACCGATGTCGGCCGGATCATAAAAGAGACGGTGTCATTGATGCAGGCGAGCGCCACGGAAAAAGGCGTCGCCCTCTCCTTCTTTTTGGAAAACCTGAAACAGATTCAGGCGGATCCGAAGAGAATTCAAGAAATTTTCAACAATCTCATTACCAATGCCGTCAACTATTCTCCCGATGGCGGGAAAGTCACTGTGACGGCAAGAGGTTTGGGCGAATATATGGAAATCAAGGTTCAAGACACCGGTGTCGGCATCGCGCCTGAGGAAATTCCGAAAATCTTCGACAAGTTCTATCGGGTCAAGCATCCCAAAACCCGAAAAATCATGGGGACCGGATTGGGTCTCGCAATTGTTAAAGGGGTTGTGGAAGCACATCACGGCACCATAGACGTGGAGAGTCAAGTGGACAAAGGCACCACGTTCAGGGTTTTGCTCCCTGTGATTCAGCAGGCAGCCTGCGATTGACATTTCGGCGTGCAATTTCGTTCCCAAATCAAGATGTTGGAGCGGTGTTCAATCTTTTTTGACCTTGACACTTCCCTGTATTTTCCGTACATTTTTCGTCCGATAATATCTCATGATGCTAAGCGTTTGGTTACATTGCTTTATTTTTTCCAATTTTTGCAAAACTAAAAAGCAAGTGACATTTTATCTTCAATTAAATCAATTGAATTCATTTTTGTCTTTGGTTCGTTCGTTTTATTCGAAAATTTCACCAACGGTGTCCTGCTTGACGCTCAGATCCAGCTGCACGCGATTATCCGGGGTGATCAACGGTCGGACTCGCAATTCAACAAATTGCACGCCGAAATGTCAATCGCAGGCTGCCTGCTGAATCACAGGGAGCAAAACCCTGAACGTGGTGCCTTTGTCCACTTGACT
>JAWOGN010000085.1:0-5076 GCA_046496815.1 Desulfatiglandaceae bacterium | reverse complement strand
TGCGGATTCTCATAAGTTGAACCTGTAGATCAAAAGAGTCGCCAACCTTATCGAAAACCACGGCAATATCAATATCACTGTCACCACCGGCTGCGCCCTTTGCATACGACCCGAAAACATACGCCTTTTTAAGGCCGGAGAATGTCTCCCTCAAAAACTCGACATATTCTAATACGGCTTTAGGTGGTTTTGTTTGAGCCATACCCTCAACTCCTTGATGGCACGAATCCATTCCTGGGTGAAATCTTTCGTGCATTTATTATAAAAATCTTACCCAAAACAGCTCAAGGCTAAAATGGGTAAAAAGTTGTTTGAGCAACAACGAAGGGTGGGGCTACAGCGCTGGCAACAACGTTTTTCCTGTCAAAATCCATCAGCATGTCCTCGGTCCCCGGCGACACCGAGCTGCGGCCGGCCTTGATTCTCGCCTGCCCCTGCCTGATTTTTTACCCAAAACGGCTCAAGGCCGAAATGGGTAAAAAGTTGTTTGGCCAACAGGGAAGGTTGCGCGAGCATGGATCTAGGGGACGTTGTTGACTTTGCTGACTTGCTTCCTTTTTGTTGTTGAACCGCCCCAGTGACATACGCTGCGCTGTCCTTCGGAATTTCACAGGGCAGGCGAAGGCACGGAGGGTTCTGGTCACAGACGACGGGACGTCATGTTGCGAGTCTGATTATGTTGTGTGATTGGGTGAAAAATGGAAGTCTGTACCGCTTCATATACGAAGTCTCTGGAACGTCCCTGAACCTATTACCTTCCTAAAATGATCGGTTCCAGGTTCAAAGTTCAGGGTTCAGCGGTTATAACCGCTTAAACTCACATTCAATATGGATGTAAATTTGAGAGGCTCAACTTCACCCATTGGGTGTAAAGCTGCCATGAGCGCAAGCAAGACGGAATCCCTTAACACCAGATGGCTTGACGTTTTTCAACCCGGAATCCCGATTTCATCGGGAAACCTTGAACCGCTCAACCTTGGACCTTATCAACGTGGCCACATCCACATGCGTATAGAGGCTTCATTTCTTGATGACCGCGGTTTTTACTTCATTAACAAAGTTGCATGGATTCAAGAGATTCATCCGCCTGCTCAAGACGATAGCGAATGAGGGTTTCCCCTTTGGAATTCATGCGGCCCCTCCTGCTTCCAGTATGTTCTGCACAAGATGGCTCTCTGAGCATGGGCCTTCATCGAATTCCTGTTTTGAATACGTGACGGTCGAAATCACCACGTCATTTTCAAACCCAACCGCCCAAGCTATTTTCATAATAGCCTGATCTATCGCATCATCAAGAGTGTCCACAACCACGCAGACATCCAGATCAGACTCGTCAGTGGCGTGCCCGTTCACTCTCAAAACGCCTGGTCATAATCTCAAAGGGAACTTCGTAATCAATCGTTTGTCCATTGGCTTCGAGCAGCTCAGGGACCATGATTTTCAATTTTTCAATCACTCCCTCCATGGTCTCCGCTTCGGTGGCCAAACCCCGCACATCGTCGCTGGTGGCAACCCATACCCGTGCTTCATCGTCCCACTCGGCTCTGATGAAATAGGCTTTTGTTTTCATCGAGAACTCCTTTCGACGCCTTCTTAAGCTATTGTTTTCGATGAGTTCAGCAATACCGGAGTGCGGGGATCCAGCGAATGGACACAGGGACGCTCTCTAGTTATATACTTATTTTTCTTCAACCGCGAAGGCGCAAAGGGCGTGAAGCAGGATTTTTTTTTACCATTCGCTTGATGCCGTGTTTCATGAGCGTGAGATATTGGGGTCGGACCTCAGGAAACAGAAATCAGCCTGGATCTCAGGCGTTGGCGGCGTGCGAGACCTCCCTGGCATGCAGGATGTCTCCCCTCCGCAAAGATCGGATATCCGTCTCCTGAAGTGTTAGAACAGCTATCGTCTTGCCTTCTGCGGTCACGAACTCAACTTCGAAGTCCTTGTTGCTGTACTTATGCACCACGGCGCCTATATCGCCCTTTTTCAACCCATGAGCACCGAAATTGCGGGTCAATGCCACCATGTCCAATTCTTCTATCATACAGTCACCTCCAATCCTTTTACGCAGGATATGCCGTAACGAGTCTGGGCAATACTTCCTTTGTCTCAATAACCCACACTGTCACGATAACAGCAACCTTCCCGTTTGGCGCCAGAATCGTTCCCTCTACTTCATACTTTATACCAAAAACAGAGGTCGTTGTACTTTTAACTTCACCCCTCTTGGCGACGTCAATTAGAGCATCCTTCAACTCGTTCACGTTTGTTTCACTAAAGCCCAGTGACCGAAAAAAGCTCGCCTTCCATCTTCCCACAAGGTGGCTTTTCGACAGCAGATAATCCGTCAGTTTCTCAGGTGGGACTATGGCGTTTTCCGCGTTCGGAAGATTCATGAATTGAAGCCTTGGGACGTAATGGGGGACGTTGTTGACTTTGTTGACTTGCTTTCTTTTTGTTGTTGAACCGCCCCAGTGACATACGCTGCGCTTTCCTTCGGAATTCCATAGGGCAGGCGAAGGCGCAATGGGGCGGGAAGGGCTAAAGAAAATGACACAGCTTAAAGGGCATAAAGTCAGCAGGCCGAATCCTTAAGACATCTTTCATAACCAATCGGTTCTAGGTTCAGCCACGCCGCCAACCCAAAAGCGGCCAGATTAATCAAAAATCAGACTCCAAGGTCGCGGAGTCAGTGGTGAGCCGGAGAATTTCTTGTCTGAAAGGAGGTTGTGGAATTTCTTTCTAATGAAGGGGAACATGTTTATTTACTCATAATGGCCGCGAAAAGAGGTGATATCTATCTCTTTCAGTGCTTCATAAATGGTATAAATTATGCGGTCCCTGTGATTTACACGACGACTATAAACCTCTTTTTCAAAATACTTGAGTCGTTCGGGTTTTCCAATACCGGTTCTTGGATTCTCTATCAGCTCTCTGACAAGATCAAAACATTTTAACTAACTGCTTTTGTCGTTCCGTTTGAACCACGCCAAATCATCCTGAGCTTTCTTCACGATCCTGATTTTATACATCTTTGAAAGCTTCCTCAGGACCAATTCCTGCGGGTTTTTCACCTTTATCACGGACAGCATGCGATTCGATTAAAGCAACCAATGACGCTTTGTCGCTGAGAAGTCGAAGCGTTTCTTTTATGTGGGACCATTCGCTCTCATCCAGAATAACCACCGATCCTTCATTGGTAGCGATTATCGTTTCTTCCTTGTCTCGGAGTGCTTTGAGAATGACACTTCTCAAATTTTGCGACGCTGTATCAAGTGTAATGGTATTCATGTTTAACCACCATCCAATAATTCGATAATAAATCGGGACCGAGCCTAATGATTCACCTGTATATCAGGATTTCACCTTTTTGCCAAGGAGTTGTAAGGATCTTACCCAAAACGGCTCAAGGCTAAAATGGGTAAAAAGTTGTTTGAGCAACAACGAAGCGCGGGGCCACGGCGTTGGCGACAACGTTTTTCCTGTCAAAAATCCATCAGCATGTGCTCGGTCCCCGACGACACCAGCTTGCAGCCGGTCCTGATTCGTACCTGCCCCTGCCTAATTTTTACCCAAAACAGCTCAAGGCTAAAATGGGTAGAAAGGTCTCAGTGTCTTTCTTTGCGCCTTGTCGGATTTTATGGGACGCTCGTGCACAGGGTACATAATTTCCTGTTGATAACTCACGATAGAATATAGCCGCCGGAGATCAATCCCAGGTTTCACTAAAGTAGTCATCGTGGACAGCGGGACGTTCTTTAGTTATTTACGTATTTTTCTTGAACCGCCAAGGCGCAAAGGACGTGAAGCAGGATTTGTTTTTTAGCATTCGCTTGATGCCGTGTTTCATGAGCGTGAGATATTGGGGTCGTCAACTCGTTCACGTTTGTTTCACTGAAGCCCAGTGACCGAAAAAAACTCGCCTTTTATCTCCCCACAAGGTGGCTTTTCGAAGACCCCACCCCACGGGGATAGAACAGGGTAAGTGTGCGACAAATTAATCTTACGGGGTTCAGGGCGCCGCTGTTCACTTGCCGGGAATTCCAACGTATTTTCCTACTTAATTTGTCCGATTATTTCTTCAATCTCGTCGAGAACCCGAGCCAGGGTGGGAGGACCACACTTGACGACCCCATTTGAATGGGTGTGTTTATGATGTGGAAACGTTGGGATCTCCGGGTGATGAGGCGCCATGTCATACCTGATTATCATGTTCCCCCTGCGATCCTGGTAATGATATGCATATTTGAATTTTTCCACACCTCCTTTGACATCCACGAATTCGATAAAATGAAGGGAGGATTCATCGGTGAAAAGAAGCCTGCCTTCAATGATGCCGATGTGCAACGATCGCTGATCCTTTGTGACGGAACTCTCAACGACGTGGATGCATTCCGCGATTCGTGACTCAATTTTATGGAAATATTCCGTTATGAGCACAGCTCTATTCTCTGCAGATCCTCATAATCTTTTTCCAGCCTCTTTAAGGTCTCATACTCCCCTGCCCACCGGATGTATTTGAAATCGTCACCCAAGTCCCCTTTTCCATATCTCTCATAGAAAGCGCTGCTCTCCATTCCGGTCTCCCTTTCAAACTCGTTTAGCTTGCTCTTGGTCTTGGCAATTCCAGCGGTCAAGACCCTTAATTGGTTTTCCAATGCCAGTGCCACCAAATTCTTCACATTGTCCGAAGATTTCGGTTCTATGATAACGCGAGCCATAGGTCTTCATCCCCCTTCTTATATTGTTATTTTTCATTATAGCATTTGCCTGGACAGAACCTCAACAACCGTGTTGGTCGGAAAACCAGAGATCGGAAAGAGCCAGAGATCGGAGATCGGAGATCAGAGGTCGAAGGGCAGCAGGAGCAAGGGACGGCAACTCAAGGGTTGGAGGACGGACGATGGACACAAAGCACTCTCCTCGCATGAACCCATCAGCCTTCTACCATCATCAATTGTGAGGTTCGTATTCGCAGGAGAACAGCGTTTGCAAAGGAAATTTCTTGGTTGCATCGAGGATTTCCATAATCATCAGTTTCCCATCTTCACTCCCATCCAGATTCACGCCTTCTG
>JAWOGN010000005.1:0-2668 GCA_046496815.1 Desulfatiglandaceae bacterium | reverse complement strand
TACTGTCCTTCCTCTCCCTGAACTTCTCTCCCATTGAGCTTGAATGTAATCATAGCTTCTGTCTCTCTACTCCGGATCTATCTCACGACAACCGCACCGAACTTGCATGCTTCATAGCAAATACCGCACTTGATACATTTGTCTTGATCCAGTTCGTGAGGTTTTTTCTTTTCACCGCGGATCGCTTCTTGTGGACACTTGAGTGCACACAGATGGCAGCCGTTGCACGCCTCCGCATCGATTTCGTAGTGAAAAAGCGCTTTGCAGACGCCTGCCGGACACTTTTTTTCAACGATATGCGCTTCGTATTCATCTCTGAAATACTGGATGGTCGTCAGCACGGGGTTGGGCGCAGAGGTTCCCAGTCCGCACAGCGAAAACTTCCGGATCATGCCTCCCAGTTCTTCCAGGAGTTCGATGTCGCCCTGCTTGCCGTCCCCCTCGCATATGTCTGTCAGGATTTCGAGCATCCGTTTGATCCCTTCCCGACACGGGTTACACTGTCCGCAAGATTCCTCTTTAAGAAAATCCAGGAAGTACCGGGCAACATCCACCATACAGGTATCTTGATCCATGACGATCATGCCGCCCGATCCCATGATGGATCCGACCTCGGCAAGTTTCTGATAATCCACCGGCAGCTCAAGCAGTCTTTCAGGGATGCAGCCCCCCGAGGGGCCGCCCGTTTGAACCGCTTTGAACGTCTTCTTTCCGGGAATTCCATTCCCGATATCAAACACGATATCCCTTAAAGAAATTCCCATGGGGACTTCCACGAGACCGGTATTGTTTACCTTGCCCACCAAGCTGAAAACCTTGGTCCCTTTGCTGTCCGGAGTGCCCAATTGGGAAAACCAATTCGCACCCTTGAAAATGATCGCAGGCACATTCGCGTAGGTTTCCACGTTGTTGAGGTTGGAGGGACGGTTCCGAAACCCTTTCTCCACCGTATGGATGTATTTGGCCCTCGGTCTGCCGACGTTTCCTTCCAAAGAGGCCATCAACGCCGTGGACTCTCCGCACACAAACGCACCGGCGCCGGTGGAGATTTTGATATTGAAGGCGAAACCCGTGCCGGCGATGTCCTTCCCAAGCAATCCGTGAGCCGTTGCCTGTTTGATTGCGGTTACGAGACGCTTCACCGCCAACGGGTATTCATGCCGGACATAAATGAACCCTTCGCGGGCTCCGATGGCGAACGCGGCGATCAACATCCCCTCGAGAACCCCGTGCGGATCTCCTTCCAAGAGGCATCGATCCATGTAAGCGCCGGGGTCGCCTTCATCTGCGTTACAGATGACGTACCTTTCGCCGTCATGTTCGGCGCAGGTTTCCCATTTGATACCGGTCGGAAAACCGCCGCCGCCGCGACCTCTGAGTCCCGAGTCCCTGACAACGTGAATGACCTCGGCCGGTTGCATCTCGAAGAGGGCCTTAAAAAAACCAAAATAGCCGCCCCTGGCGATGTACGCTTCGATACTTTCCGGATTGACATACCCGCAATTGCGCAATGCGATTTTGACCTGCTTTTTATAGAAGGGAATATCTTCTATAAAAGGTATCCCATCTAAAGGCGCCACGCGTCCCACGGGGTTTTCGACGTCCGCCTCCAATAAGGAGCGGGGATCACGCATTTGTCCCAGGATTTGCTTTTTATCAAATTTTCCCGCCAGGTACGCTTCAATAACAGCGCAAATCCTGTCATCCGTGACATGTCGATAAAGGACCCTCGGCGTATCCTTCCCAAATATTTCGACCAACGGTTCTTCTTCACAGAAGCCGATACACCCTACCTGCCGGATCCGAACACCGTTTTCATCCGGGAAAGCTTTTACCGCCGCATCATGGGTCGCCTGAGCACCCGCCGCGATGCCGCAGGAAGCCATTCCGATATTTACCTTCACGAAGTCGGGATAATACAGGTCCTTGCGCTGTTCATCGCGAATTTTCACCAGATCTTTCTCAGACTGAATCTTCATGGTTTCCGCCCCGGATCCTGTTTGCCTTTGTATTGCATCAAAATCCGCTTCACTTCATCAGACTTGATTCGTCCGTGGATGTCTTCGTTTATTTTGATAACCGGTCCCAGGCTACAGCACCCGATACAGCGAACGGATTCCAGGGTAAATTGCCGGTCCTCGGTCGTCTGCCCTTCCTCAATGTGCAATGTCTCCTTAATTCTGTCCCGCACCCTGTCGGCACCCCTGACATGGCATGCGGTTCCCAGGCAAACAGAGATGATGTTCTCGCCGCGGGGCTCCAGGCTGAAGGTACTGTAGAAGGTCCCGACCCCATAAATGCGGGTGAGGGGGACCGCGATTTTCTCGGAAAGATATTTCAATGCCGGCCGCGGAAGATAGTTGTAACGGTGTTGAATGGTCTGGAGAATCATGATGAGATTCTCCTTGTCGTTGTGAAACCGTGTTTCAATGATATCGTCGAGCTCAAGAAAGTCGATCTTTTCGGATTCTTCAAGCGCGCTTGGAATGGTTGGTTTCATGGGGATGTCTCCAAGAGGGGATGCTGTGATATCTGCAACGCCGGAGCAATATATGTCGCGTATTTAGGTTCCATGAATCGCCTCAGTTGTGACAGGGCAGTTCTCCACACAGCTTCCGCACCCCGTGCAGAGATCCGTTCGTATGCTGCGGGCTTTTTTCCTGATTTT
>JAWOGN010000304.1:0-7298 GCA_046496815.1 Desulfatiglandaceae bacterium | reverse complement strand
ATTTTTAGGGGTGACGATTGCATTACACACTCCAAAAAAACCAAGAAGCGCGCGAATCACTCGGCTATTCCATTGGGACAGTATCCAGAGTTGTTGATCTGTCCCAAAAGACCATACGGGATTATGAAAAAATCGGGCTGATCATGCCCAAAAGAGAGGCTCGAACAAATAACAGGATCTACTCAGATTTTGAGATAGACCAAATAAGACAGATTTCCCGTTTGATTCATAAAGAAGGATTCACTTTACCTTGCATAAAACGTCTACTTCAACTTTCTCCGTGCTGGAATATTTTCAATTGTGATGTGAGAGACAGTTGCCCTGCCTATAAATGTGCCCCCACTCCCTGTTATGAAACCAGAAAGAAAAAAGAAACGTTATGTACCGGTGCCTGTGACCAATGTGCTGTTTATATCAACCGTTCCTTAAAAAACCATGGAATTCTAAAAAGCCCGCGGCAGATCGAAACCAAACCTTCTTTCTACAACAAAAAATCATAACCCATCCTGACTCACGCCTCGTTTTCATTGCCATTGGGACACCTTGCTTTTGCTGGTAATTTAAGCTGAAGTTCCTATTGATAAAAGACATAACTTTTTGATATTGTGCCATAATTTTGATTACGCATGTTTCGATACCGGGTAAAATTTAGAATAATTAGCGCCACCCGTGAAAAGCTCTCTGTTCTAAAGTCGTGGGCATAGTCATTTTGTCAAAGGTTGGCGCACCGGGCAGCCGGGGTTGAATACGGTTCCTGCAAATTGAACCATAGCTACACCCCATTCACTTACCTGCCCTTTTGAGCATTCAAACGGGATGACCGATCATCCGGCGGGGAAGATTTTTATTGACACTTTCAGGGGTTGCGAAGTATGGTTCGCACCATCAAATCTATTATACCTATCATGCATTCCAACTTATGGTTAAAGGAGTTTTATATGTCTGAGCAACCTATCGGTTCGGTTATGGTTGTGGGTGGCGGCATCGCAGGTATGCAAGCCGCCCTGGATTTGGCAGATTCCGGATATTATGTCCATCTCGTGGAAAAGTCCCCAGCGATTGGTGGCGTTATGTCCCAATTGGACAAGACTTTTCCCACGAATGACTGCGCCATGTGAATTATCTCTCCTAAACTGGTCGAGGTCGGCCGGCATATCAATATCGAAATCCATCCCAATACAAGTGTAGAAAAAATCGACGGAAAAAAGGGTAACTTTAAGGTAAAAATACGAAGCGTGCCCAGGTACGTGGACATTGAAAAATGCACAGGTTGTGGTGACTGCGCAACGGTTTTCATAGACCCCAATCACCCTCCCAAAGAAGCTGATGGGAAATTGTGGGTTGACAGGATTCGAATCGATGAGGCTCGATGCATTCAGTGCGGGGATTGTGTGAGGGCATGTATGGAGGAGAATCCGGAAAATCATGCAATGACGAATATCGTCCAACAAAGATTTCAGGCTGTGCGACAGGAAAAAGTTTTAAGTCAACCCACACTCCTCCAGCAAATCCTGGGCATGACCCAAGCGGAGAGAAAAGCGTTCTGGAATGATCAGTTTAAGAAGTGCATTAAATGCTATGGGTGTATCGACATGTGTCCCGTGTATGTAAAAGAATCCAACGGGCTGAATCTATCAAAATGGGTTAAAGGAGGTCAGGTACCGCCTCCGTTTCCTCTCTTTCACCTTATCAGGGCTTATGAGGTATGGGATACCTGTGTGCTGTGCGGTGAATGCGAGATGACATGCCCCGCACATATCCCTTTAAAGACATTACAGGACATTGTGCGATACTTGCCGCCTGAGAAAGTTTTCGAGGTAGTTCCCGGCCTTGAAAATGAGGCGCGTGATGCTATTCTCAACTTTGTCCAAAAAAGAAAAGGGTCATCAAGGAGTATAAGCTATGGACTTTGATATGGTTCTAACCACTTGCCCCTTTTGCGGAACCGGTTGCAATTTCTACCTCCAAGTTTATGAGGGAGAGAATATCAATGTGGTTCCATGCAAAACACATCCCATCAGCGAAGGCGATTTATGTGTTCTGGGGCGAAATGCCCATCGTTTTATCCAAAAACCGGACCGACTTACAAAACCTTTGATCAGGAAGGGTGGAGACTTTATTGAGGTAAGTTGGCCGGAAGTTTATAAGCTCGTGGCAAAAAGCCTGATTGAGATCAAAGAGAAAAGAGGCCCCGATGCCCTTGGCGTCCTATCAAGTGCAAAGTGCACCAATGAAGAAAATTATTTGATCATGAAATTCGCAAGGGGTGTATTAGGGACCAACAATATCGATCACTGCGCCCGACTCTGACACTCAACAACGGTGGCAGGTCTTGCCGCCACATTCGGAGCAGGCGCCATGACAAACTCCATTGATGAGATCGATGGAGCCGATTGCATACTCGTTATCGGCAGCAACACAACCGGTCAGCATTCCATCATAGCCAGCAAGATCATGCGTGCGAGACAGAGAGGCGCAAAACTCATCGTCATCGACCCACGAAGGATACCGCTAACGGAATATGCGGATTTATTTCTTCAGGTGAAACCCGGAACAAATGTTGCGCTTATCAACGGGCTGATTTGCATACTTATCGAAAAGGGATTGATTGATGAAACCTTCATTCGAGAGAGAACAGAGGGTTTTGAGGCGCTCAGGGAGAAAGTCAAGGAATACCCCCCAGACAGAGTTTCTAAGATTACCGGCATTGGGCCGGAACTCCTGGAAAAGGCAGCGGTCATTTACGGTCGGGCGGAAAGGGCTATGATACTTTATGCCATGGGAGTAACCCAGCACACCACAGGAACCGACAATGTGATGTCCGTAGCAAATCTCGCCATGGCTACTGGAAATATTGGCCGCCCCTCTACAGGGGTGAACCCCCTCAGGGGACAAAACAATGTTCAGGGTGCTTGTGACATGGGGGCCTTACCCAACGTCCTGACGGGCTATAAGTCGGTCTCAGACCTGGAGGCAAAAACCCTGTATGAGAAAAAATGGGGATTGTCCTTACCGGATAGGCCTGGCTTGACCCTCATTGAGATGATTGAATCCGCCAGGAAAGGTGATCTAAGAGGGATGCTTGTGGTGGGTGAAAACCCTGTTCTCTCCGACCCGGATACCACCCATCTCAAGGAAGCATTACAACGCCTGGACTTATTGGTTGTACAAGATATTTTTCTCACCGAAACCGCCAAGCTTGCCCACGTAATTTTGCCTGCCACAACATTTGCTGAAAAAGAAGGGACCTTTACCAACACGGATCGGCGTGTGCAGAGGGTTAGAAAAGCGATAGAACCCTTAGGGGAATCAAAGCCGGATTGGCAAATCATTTCAGGACTTGCCAGAGAAATCGGCGCTCAAGGATTCGACTTTGACTCACCAAAGGAAATTATGAGGGAAATTGCTTCTTTGACGGCCTCTTATGCCGGGATTACTTATGAACGGCTCGACAGGGGCGAAGTGCTTCAATGGCCATGTCCGAATGAGAGCCATCCCGGCACGCCATTTCTCTATGAAGAAGGGTTTGCTCGGGGAAAGGGAAAATTCTTTGCAATAGATTATCAGCCACCCCACGAACTGCCGGATGACGCGTATCCATTCTTGCTCACGACAGGAAGAATCCCCTTCCATTTTCACGGGGGAAGCATGACGCGAAGAATCGAAATCTTAAATCGAGAAGTCCCTACAGGATATATGAACATCAGTTATGAAGATGCACACAAATTAGGCGTCAAGGAAGGACAGACTGTCAGGGTGCGTTCCCGCCGGGGGGAGATTTCGATCCATGCCAGAATATCTGAAGAGGTTCAGCCCGGGATTGTGTTTATCCCCATGCATTTTTCAGAGTGTCCGGTCAATACCCTCACGGATAAAACATTTGATCCTGTGGCAAAAATTCCAGGCTTCAAAGTGTGTGCCGTCAATATCGAAACGCAAACATAGTCATATCAGGAATATCTGAAAGGGGCTTTCATTAGGAGAAAATGATGGACGAAAGGATCAAAAGGGAAGCGATTCATGCCCTTAATGAGGGATGGGATGGCGTTCTTGGTCTCATGAATAGATGGGGACAAGTCGGCCCCTATCTCTTTAGGGATCCGGAAGAATTAGATAAGATGGAGGTTGAGCCCAGATACAGCCTCGCAAAAACCATTCAATTGATGCTCAACAGAAGACCGGATCTCCGCATAGCAGCCGTAGTGAGAGGATGTGATGTGAGAGCGCTGCGTGAGTTGGAGGAAATGGGCCAAATTAAAACCGAAGGGCTTCGTCTTATCGGCATTACTTGTTCCCATGAGCAGGCCGAGGAGTGCAATTGCGAAAAACCTTACTATGAGACATTGAATTGTACGGGTTGTTGGAAATGCATTGACGCCTGTAAGGAACAAGCGATTGAAAAGATAAATGTCTGTCCGATCCTCGTCCCCAGTGAATATGACGTGGCATTGGCCAAAAGAAAGGCCATTTATATTTCCTATCCTCAGGCCGTCCCACTTAAGGCCATGCGTGATAGTGAACACTGTTTGAAGATTACGGGTGCGATGGATTGCAAAGGTTGCGAAACGGTCTGCCAGGCCGATGCCATATTGCATGAAGATCAAGAGGAAGTAAAGCAAATCGAGGTGGGTTCGGTTATCCTCGCACCGGGTTTTGAGCCCTACGATCCGTCTCATCTAGACGTATACGGGTTCGGAAAGCTACCAAACGTGGTCACCTCAATGCAGTTTGAAAGGATACTTTCTGCCTCCGGCCCTTATGGGGGTCACCTGGTGAGGCCTTCGGATCGAAAGGAGCCCGAAAAAATCGCCTGGCTGCAATGCGTGGGCTCAAGAGACGTAAACATGTGCGGAAATGCTTACTGTTCCTCTGTTTGCTGCATGTATGCCATAAAGGAAGCTGTTGTGGCAAAAGAACATGCAGGCGATAATCTGGACTGTGCAATTTTCTACATGGATATGAGGACCTTTGGGAAAGATTTCGAAAGGTTCTATACGGATGCAGAAGAAAAGCAGGGCGTCCGTTTTATACAGTCCCGCATTCACACCGTCGACCCGGTTGCCGAGACCGATGACCTCGAAATCAAATTTGTAAATGAAAACGGGCAGATCAAAAATGAGATATTTGACATGGTTGTCCTCTCTGTTGGTCTTGAGACACCCCCGGATTTGATAGAACTCGCCCGGTCATTGGACATCGATTTGACAGATGGAAGTTTCTGTAGGACATCAAGCTTTTCGCCCGTTGCGACCTCGCGGGAAGGAATATTTGTCAGCGGGGCGTTCCAGAATCCCAAGGATATCCCTCAATCCGTCATAGACGCCAGTGCGGCCGCTTGTGCTGCAGGTGAAATTTTAAGCCCTTCAAGGCATACCCTGATAAAAACCAGGGAAATCATTCCGGAAACAAATGTCTCCGGGGATCGTCCCAGGATCGGTGTCTTTGTCTGTAAGTGCGGTATTAACATCGCCGGTATTGTGGATGTTTCGAGCGTTAGAGATTATGCAGCCGGTTTGCCTTATGTGGATTATGTCACCGATAATCTATATACATGCTCCCAGGATACCCAAGACATCATGACACAAACCATACGCGATAATAATCTGAACCGGATTGTTGTCGCCGCGTGTACCCCAAAGACGCACGAGCCTCTGTTTCAGGAAACCCTGATTAATGCCGGATTGAACAAATACTTGTTTGAAATGGTCAATATACGTAATCAGGATTCATGGGTTCACAAAGACACGCCTGACATCGCTACACAAAAAGCCAAAGATCTTGTGCGCATGGCCGTAGCAAAAGTTGCCTTAATGGAACCACTCGAGGAGGCCACGCTGGATGTAAATCAGACCGCCCTGGTTATCGGTGGGGGGATAGCAGGAATGGCGTCAGCCCTGAGTCTTGCGAAACAAGGATATGAAGTGCATCTGGTTGAAAGAGATCCACGTTTAGGCGGCCAGGCTCAAAATCTTTTCAAAACGTGGAAGGGGGAGGATATCCAAGAAAAGCTCTCCAGTCTGATCAAAGAGGTTGAAAATGAGGCCAATGTTCATGTTCATCTGAATGCCGGGCTTATTGGTGTTGAAGGTTTTGTAGGGAACTTCAGATCGGCAATAAAAGACAAGAAAGGTGAAGACGTTGCTTTTGAGCACGGCGTTGCCATCATTGCAACCGGCGCTTCAGAGTTCAGCCCCGATGAATACCTTTACAAAAAAGATTCACGGATAAAGACCAGTCTTGAATTGGACAGGATGTTTATCAATGACGATCCCTCGTTAAAATCATTAAAAACAGCCGTGTTCATCCAGTGTGTCGGCTCAAGAGAACCTGATCGCCTTTATTGTTCAAGGGTGTGCTGCACCCATTCCATTGAAAGCGCACTTCAATTAAAAAAACGAAACCCGAATATCCGCGTATTCATTTTACACAGAGATATCAGGACATACGGCGAAAGAGAACTGCTATACAAAGAGGCCCGCAACGCCGGTGTGGTTTTTATCCGATATAGCCTCGACCAAAAACCGGACGTCACAATAAGAGACGGGCGCCTTTTTGTTCAGCAGTTCGATACCATCCTGGGTCGCCCTGTCAAAATAGAAACCGATCTGCTCACCTTGGCCACCGCCATCATACCCCATGCAGAAGATGATCTGGCCCAATTCTTTAAAGTTCCTTTAAATGATGATGGTTTCTTTGTTGAACGTCATGCAAAGCTTGGCCCATCAGAATTTGCCACAGACGGGGTATTTCTTTGCGGCATGGCTCATTATCCCAAATCTATTGATGAATCGATTGTTCAGGGTCAGGCAGCCGCTTCGAGGGCAATCACCCTATTGGCCAAGAAGACGATGCAAGTGAGTGGGACGGTGGCGCAAGTGGACCCGACATATTGCAGCAGTTGTGGTGTGTGTGTGGATATTTGCCCCTACTCGGCGCCCTCCTTTGCCGCGGAAGGGCGCTTCGCCGGCCGGGCCGAGATCAACCCGGTGCTGTGCAAGGGATGCGGACTCTGCGTTGCCTCCTGCAGGTCGGGGGCGATTAATCTGAAGGGATTCGGCACCGATCAAATCATGGCCATGATCAACGAAGTTTAGCTCATATTGCGCGTTGAGGCGGTGGACCTATTTAGCGACAGAATATTTTTATGAGTTAGCGATACGAACCATAAATGTTGGTACGATTCCAATGGAATCGGAACAGGAGAAGGCAATGACAGACTGGGAACCGAAGATAACAACGTTCTTGTGCAACTGGTGCAGTTACGGGGCGGCGGATCTGGCGGGAGTCAGCCGATTTCA
>JAWOGN010000239.1:0-3471 GCA_046496815.1 Desulfatiglandaceae bacterium | reverse complement strand
ATCAACTCAAATCCTGTCATCAAAACCGTCTTTTTTATCATGACTTGGCCGATAGACCAGGTGAGTGCACCTGAGATAACCAAAAAGACCGAAAAAAATTCTTTCCGTATGCTTGGTGCTCCGGCGATCAGCCCAACTCCCAAAAATGCGAATGCCATTCCCAAGGCACGTATCCAACCCAAGTTGTCCTTGAAAATAATTGACGCCAGCAATGCGCCAAACGGAACTTCTAATTGAACAAGAAGAACGGCAGTCGAGGCATCCAATCCTTTCAGGCCAGTGAACGTGAGGCCATACTGGATGGTAGCGCTGACCAGTGCCAATAGAAAAAGAATTCTAAACTGTCCTACGGGTGCGGGGAAAAACCAACATAACATTAATGCTGACAGGGTAAATCGTAAGCTCATCAAAAAAAGGGGAGGGAATTCACTCAAACCAGCTTTTGCAAAAGTGAACCCCATACCCCACATGACAGGCACGGATAGCGCTAATCCAAAATCTTTCGCAGTAAGGCGCAATTTAGAGATCTTTCAGTCACATTCTTTGTTTCAAGTGTTTTCACGGTTTCAATCAAATAGATATCATATTTCAGATCGCTTAGGTCAAGTAAATCCCACCGTGTGCCCATTGGGCAGGTGGGCAAAAACCGATTGTTTTGTATGGGGTAAAGATAAAAAGCAGGGGCCAATGATCCTGGGTCAGGTTTGGCTGCCGGGGCATGACCCTGACACGGCCTCGGGTCGATTGGTAAGAAATGGCCGGATCGTTCTTTCTGGCTGGAGGCGACACGTCCTTGATTCGATGGTGGGGGGGGTATGCCGGAGGGGTAGGGGGGGCCTTGTGACGTGCTCATATTTAAGCCATAATATGGTACCTCGCACGCAAATTTTTCAATTTTTTTTGCAAAAAATTACGGGAAAAGACCTCTAGTCCCGCATTACGTATTTGCTGTTTTTCAGGTGACTGAGATCGATGCCGTAGTCCAATTTCAAAACGACCTGTTCCATGAGTTTGTCGGGCCGATACTTCTTTCCATACCGTCCCATGGTGATACTCTGCGTGCTGTGGCCGACAAGCTCCGCAATATAGTGCTCCGGAACATCATTCTGTTTTAGATGATTGATTGCCGTATGCCGGAAAGAATGAAATGACTTCTTCCTGGGTGGCGAATCGATACCGCTTTTCTCTCGAAACGTACTGAACCATCTGCCAAAATAATGCCCATACCGGTGATTTATCCGTTTCAGTTCTGGAAAGACTCTCCCCGCTTGGTCAGGTAAGCCTCTCACATATCCAACGAAATTGAGATCTTCGATGATGAACGGATGAAGCGGGACAATCCTTTTTTCACCGGTCTTAACGGATTTGTCCGGCTTGTCCTCAACGATGTTAAGGCACCAGATTCCATCGACCTCAGTCAAATCTGATATGTAGAGTTGACAGAGTTCTTCCAGTCTGCAACCCGTGTAAAGACCCAGAATCGGTACCCAAAAATTCTGGGGAGACTTGTGGCTATCCTCTGCCTATTCTTTGGATTCACAGAAAAGCTTCGTCAAATCTTCCTGATCAAACACATCCCTGAGCTCATCGACCCTTTTGTCCTTTTGAGATATTTGCAGGCCTTCAAACGGATTTTTATCTGTATAGTTGTTTCTTTTGGCGAAATTGAAAACCTGGGACGCGAAACCCAGATACATGTTAATTCGGGCTGTGGACAGTGGTTTTCCTTTTTTGCTACCTTTTTCCATCGGTGCCTTTTGTAGTCCCTGCCCTGCTGATAGCTCACGGTGTGAATCTGAGTGTCTGAACCCAAAAACCCAACCAGATGATCCCTGCAGGTCCGATAGTCAACTGCCGTTCTTTTTTTCCAGTTCGGCTCCCGCTCTTGCCAGAACGATTCCATGACCTTTTCAATTACCTCAGATTCCTGTACTCCTTCTGTGGCTGTGCTTTTGACCGCTCTCGGAAACACCTCCGGAAAAATGTCGGGCACTTCGTCTCTGTAAGAGAAATCGCACATCATTTGTCTTTGCTGAAGTGGGATTAGCTTGATTTCGGCTTTATGGATCTCTACACAGAGTTTTCGGTATAACGGCGACTGGTCATCTACTTGCTTGATTTCATTCTTTTTGGTGAGACTGGTGATGACGTTTTCCAGTATACTGAAATCCCCAAGGTTCAAATTGACGATAAGGCTCTCTCTTATGCTACCGAGGGAATCGACATAGCTGTGAAACGTTTGGGCATCTCCAAATTGAGGAGGGGGGCAAGACTCATCCCATTCCTCGTAAAAGCTTTGGTCGAGCATCTTTATGGAATCTTTAATATATTGCCCAACGATTTTCTTGATGAGATCATCCGATAACACCTTCATGGCAGTGCCACCCCTCCTCAGTGATCTGAAGATTAACTGTAACTGACTGGCGAGAAATCGAGCCTTGGTCCTTGCAATACCTATATAGCCCGTCTTGAGACTATACCTAAGCTCTTTTTTCCCTACGAGGTTCTGAAGGTCCTTGGGGACTCTGATCCGGAAGCAAAATGAATGCGTATTGCGGATAAGGTAGCTGGAAAATCCATTGATAGATTTCATTTTTGTCCACTCCATCTGCAAAAGTGTGTAAGGAAAGTGTGTAACAGATGGAATTGACCAATTTTCCGCAGTCAGCGACCTCCGGCACAGCCGGAGGTTTACCCTGGATTAATTAAAAACAAAAAAAACCTGCTGTAATTACAGCAGGTTACATGTGCTATCTGGTGCCGAAGGGGGGACTCGAACCCCCACAGGAATTCTCCCACTAGACCCTGAACCTAGCGCGTCTACCAGTTCCGCCACTTCGGCATGGAAACTGGGTTGATATATCTTAAGGCCGACATTATAGTAATGTTCAAAATGGTGTCAACTTTTTTTGTCTATTTGGATAAGAATCCTCCCCGGGATCACTCGTTTCTTATTTTTCAATTTTATAGGTAGCTTATCGAAAAATGAAGCTTATACGTGATTTGGGACAGCTTGAAAAGCCTTTGATGAATCCGGTGCTGACCATCGGTAATTTTGACGGTGTTCATAGAGGGCATTTAGCCCTTTTCATCACCAGCAGCGCGCCGACCCCGAACTGTGCCAGCAGCTCCCACGGTAGCCTGAATACGGCCGCTAGTAGAACGGCGACGGTCAGCGCTACCGGCAGTATTGCCCCCAGCACTTCCACAGCTACATCTCTTATCGCCCGCACTCACCTACTCCCTTTGGGTCAATGCAATCCGTGTGCGCCACCCGCCACTCACGTCAGCCCCACCACCCACGCTGCCCCTATCCCGGTCACAATGGCGATCAGAAAGCTGAGCATCGTTCCTATCAGGATATACTCTGCCTCTTTCCGCCGCTCCGGTTTGGAGACCTCGCCGAACCTGAATATCGACTTGGCAGCGATCAGGAAGCCGATCGCTTCAAACCGCTGCAAGAGGAAGAAC
>JAWOGN010000124.1:0-16751 GCA_046496815.1 Desulfatiglandaceae bacterium | reverse complement strand
GGTCATGGTTTCATGTTCTCAATCTTGCGGCTGAGGAACTCCAGTTGGCGGCGCATCTTTTCATCGCGCTTCATCTGATGCTCCACCAGCTCCGATGCGTAGATCACCGCAGAATGACTCCGGCTGATGGTTTTGGCGATTTCCTGAATGGTCTCATCGGTATAGCGCCGACACAAATACACATAGATGTTTCGGGGGCCGGTATGCACCTTCTTTCGAGATGCGGAGCGCATCAGCCCCGGATCCAGCTTATAGTACCGGCAAACCAGCGTGGCGATATCGTCCGGACTCACCGACCGCCGCCCGGAAACCAGACACCCCACCACCTCCTTGGCCAGCTCCGGATCCACCTTCGCCTTCAATAGCTCCGCCCGGGCTTTCAGGCTCTTGAGCGCACTTTCCATCTGACGCACATCCCGCTTCAGACGGCTTGCAAGAAACTCGATGACCTCCGCAGACAGAGAAAGGTTGTGCTCCGCAGCCTTCTTCCTCAGAATCCGGACCCGCGTGTCGAAGTCCGGCCCCCCAATGGTGGTGACCAGACCCGCGGTCAGCCGCGAGGTGAGCTCCCCGGACATGGCCGGGACATCCTTGGGCGCCAGGGCGCTGGTGCAGATAATCCGCTTGTGGTCGTTGGCCAGACAATCCAGCGTATAGCCCAGCTCCGACTGGGTCTTCTGCTTGCCGCTCAAAAAATGGACCTCCTCGAGCAACAGCACATCACAGCCGCGACGATACTTGTCTTTAAATGCTTCGATGCGGTTTTGCTTCAACGATGAAATCATCTCATTGGTGAAGTCCTCGGCGGTCATGTAGCGGACCCGGGTCGTGGGCTTGCACTTCAAGATGCTGTGGCCGATGGCATGGGACAGATGGCTTTTCCCCAGCCCCGTGTTTGCCAGCATCAGCAGACAGTGATAATCCACACAACCCTCGTCGGCAAGCGCTTTTGAGGCGGAGTAGGCAAACTCATTGCTCTTTCCCACGACAAACCGATCGAAGGTGAAGTCTTTTCTCAGATGCGCACCGCCTCCGTTTCCGGAAATACTGGGAAGGATCAGCTGCGCGGGGGGCTCAGGGGCGATGAAAGGGGGCTCGGGGGATTCTTTCGGGGCCGTGGGCTTAAAGACCAGCTCTACCGCGTCGGCCCCGGCCTGAAGGAACCTGTCCCGGATGAGGTCGAAGTAATTTTCCAGGACCCAGTTGCGGGAGAACTTGTTGGGGCAGTTGAGGATGACGGTCCGGTCCCGTTTTTCCAGGTAGCGGATGGGATCCACCCAGAGGGAGAAGGTGTTTTTGGTAAGCTCGGATTGAAGCCGTGCTTTGATGTCTTGCCAAATCGCATTCATGAAACGTACCCGATGGACAAAAGTAATTCCCCGCAAAAGAAGACGTTTGATCCGACAGCCTGACAGGAGCCCCGTAGGGTGAAGGAAAAGAATGTGGGCAGAGTATGTATCGGAGGGGGGTGAGGTTGTCAACGGGAATGGGAGGGATGGAGAAGTTAGGTGGGGGGGTGTTTTTGACAGGCTGTAAGGGCTGTGGTTTACTGAACAAATGGGATGGAGGGATGTAAGTTATCGGGAAGAGGGGTCAAATGGGTGGTAATGGAAAGGGGGGTGAATTCAGTGGGTTAAGGGTAAGGCGGAGGGGTGTTGAGGAAATATTTCACAGACGGGATCTTGAAAAAGCTTTCATTTTCTGTAATTTTTTTCAATTTTCATTTTAAAGCCTTTGATTTTTCGGATACAAGGAGATGGGATCCGCAGGGTGTGGAGCAAGTGCATCGACCGAGCCTATTTATGGCCTGATAAAGGCCGAATTAAAATTTGAGTCTGGGTATGGATTTCTTATAAAAAGGGCGAAAATATAAACAGGAATTCAATGATTCTAATTCTTACCGGAGGGCGGATATGAAAGTGAGTCGTGTGGCTGAGATGAGAAAAATGGACGGCACTGCGATAGAGAAACTGGGCATCCCTGAGATGCTTTTGATGGAAAACGCGGGAGGGGCTGTTTTTTCTGTGATTCAAAGAGAGTTTGGCATTAAGGGTAAAAAATTCGCAGTGTTTTGCGGTATCGGCAACAACGGGGGTGACGGTTTTGTCGTTGCCAGGAAAATCCATTCCAATGGCGGGAAGGCCAAAATATATGTTTTGGGAGACCGAAACAAACTTAGGGGAGCTGCGAAAAAAAATTCCGATATCGTATCCCGGCTGCCCATAGCGGTTCAGGAGATTGGCGATACTGAATCCATAAAGATGGAGGTCTTCCACTCCCACGCCGTTGTGGACGCAATTTTTGGAACAGGTCTCACGCGGGACGTTGAAGGCCTTTATCGTGATGTCATTGAGCTGATAAATGAGAGCAAAAAAACGGTTTTTAGTGTGGACATTCCGTCGGGGATCCATGGCGATACGGGTAAAATCATGGGAGTTGCGGTAAAGGCGGATTTTACCGTCACTTTCGGCCTTCCAAAGGTGGGGAACATGCTTTACCCGGGATATGAGCGATGCGGGAAACTCTATGTCACACACCTATCCTTTCCACCGTCCATTTATGAGACGGACGCAACGAAAATTGAGATTAACCTGCCGCCGGAAATTGCTCCGAGAGATAAAAGTGCGCATAAAGGGAATTTGGGTGAGGTGTTGTTCATTGCCGGTGCGTCCGGCTATTATGGCGCTCCCTATTTCGCGGCGCTTTCCTTCCTGAAAGCGGGCGGCGGGTATTCCAGGCTTGCAGCCCCCCAATCGATGACGGCATTTCTTGCCAATAAAGGTAGTGAAATCGTTTTCATTCCCCAAAAAGAGACAAAATCAGGATCCATCGCACTTGAAAACAAACCTGCGCTGCTTGAACTGGCAGCGAAAATGGACATGGTTGTTTTGGGTCCCGGCTTGTCCTTAGACGCGGAAACGAAAGAGCTGGCAAGGAAACTGGCCGAGAAGATTCGAAAACCCCTGCTTCTGGATGGAGATGGCATTACAGCGCTCTGTGAGAAGTTAGAAATTCTAAAGAGAAGGGATGCGGAAACCATCCTGACGCCCCATTTGGGTGAGATGTCAAGAATCACAAAAAAAGGGGTGTCCGAAATCGCTTCGGAAAAAACCGAAACCCTTCAACATACCGCCAAGGAATTAAACGCAGTGATCGTGTTGAAAGGGGCGCATTCGCTGATCGGCTATCCGGATGAGAGAATCTATATCAATTTAAGTGGAAATGCGGGCATGCCAACCGCGGGATCCGGGGATGTCCTCACAGGGACGATCGCAGCCATGTTCGGCCTGGGGCTGCCCATTCATGATGCGGTCCGAAAGGGAGTGTTCGTTCACGGCCTTTCCGGGGATCTGGCAGCTGGAGATAAGGGCGAGGATGGCATAACCGCCCAAGACATCATGGAGTATCTGCCGCTTGCGGTCAAAATGGACCGAAAAGGCCTTGATCAAAGCTTCATGGAACGATACATCGGTCCTCAAGTCGTTTGAAACACCCACAAGAATGAGAACAGCGAAATTATATGGCTACGTGAACAACCGTCGGTTTTAAAATTCGCTCCAGATCCTTGGGAGACATCTCCGCCAGGAGACCTCGTTTTCCTGCGTTGATGTAGATTTGTTTGAGGCCGAGGATGCTTTCTTCAACGCAAACATTGAATGGATGCCTGGTTCCAAATGGTGAGATTCCCCCAACAAGATATCCGGTATGCTTAAAGGCAACTTGGGGTTCACAGGGTTTGATTGTCTTGACTCCCAAGATCCGGGCAAGGGCCTTGGTGGAAACTTCTTTGTCCCCGTGCATGAGCACGAGAATGGGATCACCGTTTCCATCCTCCATTACGAGTGTTTTTACCACGCACCGCTCATCCACGTTCAACGCATCGGCGGCTGACGCAGTCCCGCCTCTCTCCTCGTATTTGTAAGCATGAAGGGAAAAATTCGCTTTCAGCGCTCTCAGCATGCGAACAGCCCGCGTAACCGGAAATTTCTCCTTTGCCATACGCAATTCCCCCTATTCGCATCAAATTAAGAGCACACCTTGGATGTTAAAATCAAGTAATTTCATTTCCGGGAGAAATCTTCGAGGCTTCCATTGCTTTATTGACACGGGAGGACATACGCCCTATACTTCCTTCTCTCGTTTGACAACAAGAAAGGTGTGGGAATGCCTGGAAAAAGAACTCTGCAGGGGCTAGAGACCCTCTCAATAAAACTCGGAGACTGGGAAAGATGAAGAACTGTCTGGCGGTGATCATGGCAGGAGGAAAGGGCGAGAGGCTGATGCCCCTGACCAAGCACCGATCGAAGCCGGCCATCCCGTTTGGCGGCATCTATTTGCTTATCGACCTGACCTTGTCCAACTGCATCAATTCGGGTGAATATAAAATTATCGTACTCCCGCAGTACAAATCCCAGACGCTGATGCAGCACCTGGAGGGGGGATGGAACATATTCAGCTCCGCGTTGGGGCATTTTCTCAAAATCGCACCGCCTCAGATGATGGCCGGGGAGAAATGGTATCAAGGCACTGCCGACTCTATTCGTCAAAATGCGTACCTCATTGAAGAGGAATCCCCCGAACATGTTCTTATCCTTTCCGGCGATCATGTCTACAAGATGGATTATGCGCACTTCAAGGCTTATCATGAGGCGCATGATGCCGACGTGACGATCGCTGTCATCGAACAGGGGGCGGAGGTATCCAGCCAATACGGAATCCTGGAGGTTGATCCTCAATTTAAGGTGCGAGGCTTTCAGGAGAAACCCCGGGATCCGAAAACAATCCCCGGAGACAGCCTACATGTTCTGGCTTCCATGGGGATATATATTTTCAAAACCGAGGTCTTAATTGACCTGTTGAGTCGGGACAGCCGGCCCGACTTCGGGAAGCACATTTTGCCTGATATTCTGGAATCCCATCGGGTCGTGGCGTATCCTTTTCGAAGAGAAAATAGAATCAAAGATTTGATCCTTTATATCGATGAGGATGGTAAGCGCCGGGAGTCGATAGAGACGACCCGCGACTCGGGATATTGGCGGGATGTGGGGACTCTGGATTCCTATTGGAATGCCAACATGGATATGACAGGGGTGAATCCGTATTTTAACATGTACGGCCGGAACTGGCCGATTCGGACGTTTCAACGGCAGTATCCTCCGGTTAAAACCGTGTTTGCTCAGCAATCCGGTCCAAACCCTCGGGCAGGCCAGGCCCTTGACTCACTTGTCGCCCATGGTTGCATCATCAGTGGGAGTATGGTCCGCAATAGTGTCCTTTCTTATAATGTTTTCGTCCAAAGTTGGTCCAAAATAGAGGAGTCGGTTATCATGGAGAATGTGGTCGTGGGCCGACACGCACGAATAAAGAAAGCCATTATTGCGGAAGGAGTGCGTATTCCGGCTCACACCGAGATTGGATGCAATCCAAATATGGACCGAAACCGCTTCACGGTTACCCAGCGGGGCATTACCGTTGTAACGCAAGAAGACTTTGGAGAATGATCGAAGGCGAGTATGTAAAGGCTGTGGAATGGGGCATCCGTATTCGGAGTAAGTTAAGGGTCGGGGAAATCCATGAAACCAAAAATTAAGTATGACGTTATACCCAAGCTGTCTACAAAACTGGAGACGTTGCGGCGATTGGCTTACAACCTTTGCTTCAGTTGGAAGGATGAAATTGGTGAAATTTTTCAACGCATCGATCCCGGACTGTGGGGTGAGTGTAGGCACAATCCGGTTATGATGCTTGGATTGGTTCAGCAAGAAAGGCTGAATGAATTGTCCGTTGATCAGGGTTTTCTGGCTCAGTTGGAACGGATCAACGAAGATTTCGAGCGTTATCTCTCTCAGCCAAGAATCCTTGCTGCCGATTACAGTCCCGAGGGACCCTTTCGGGTGGCCTACTTTTCGGCGGAATTTGGTTTGGCCGAATGCCTTCCGATTTACTCCGGGGGGCTGGGTGTTCTGGCCGGGGATCACTTGAAATCAGCCAGTGACCTCAATGTGCCCGTGGTGGGCGTTGGTCTTCTCTATCAGGAGGGCTATTTCAGTCAGTACCTTACATCCGATGGTTGGCAGATGGAAACCTTTCGGGTGAATGATTTCTCAAACATGCCGGTCTCGCTTGTCAGAGACCAAAGTGGCCGTCCGTTGCGCGTGGAGGTGAGCTTCAAGAATACGCCGATCCAAATTTCGGTGTGGCGCATTGATGTGGGACGAGTTCCCCTGTATATGCTTGACACCAATGTGGAAGCCAACCCGCCGGAATTTCGCGGAACCACAAGCCAGCTTTACGGCGGGGACCGTGAGATGCGGCTGAGGCAAGAGATTGTCCTCGGCATCGGCGGCCTCAGGGCTCTAAAAGCCATGGGAATCGATCCGACCGTTATTCACATGAACGAGGGGCACTCGGCTTTCTCCGCACTGGAGCGAATCAATATCGTAAGAAGGCAGAACGGGCTTTCTTTTGACGCCGCCCGCGAAATCGTACTGGCGAGTACTGTTTTTACCACTCACACTCCCGTGCCGGCGGGAAATGACGTCTTTGACCCGGAATTGATTCGGGCCTATTTCGAAGAATATGCCAAAGAACTTGGAATTAGCTTCAAGGTGTTGCTGGGATATGGTCGTCTAGAGCCTCGAGACCAATCCGAACCTTTCGGCATGACCACACTGGCCCTGCGACTCAGTGCTCATACCAATGGTGTGAGCCGATTGCACGGTCGGGTCTCCCGAGGGATGTGGCAAAAGGTCTGGCGTCACCATCCCGTGGAGGACGTCCCGATTGATCACATTACCAACGGTATCCACGTGCCCACCTGGATCTCTATGGACATGGCGGGGCTCTTGGACCGTTACTTAGGGCCGGACTGGGCGGAAGATCCGGATAATCAACGGGTTTGGGAGCAGGTAGCTCAAATTCCCAGCACTGAGCTATGGAGGACCCATGAACGCCGTCGGGAAATACTGGTCGGTTTCATTCGGCGTCGCCTGGCGGAACAACTCAAAAAACGGGGAGCTTCCGTGGCCGACATACAAAACGCCGGCGAGGTCCTAACCCCTGAAATCCTTACGATCGGCTTCGCACGCCGTTTCGCAACGTACAAGCGGGCAACACTCCTTTTCAGGGATCCCGATAGACTGGCGCGGATCGTCAATCACCCAAAACACCCGATACAGATCGTCATTGCAGGAAAGGCACATCCCCAGGACAACGAAGGCAAGGAGTTCATCAAGAAAATCATTCATTTGTCCCGGCAGGAGCGTTTTCGGCGAAGTGTCGTGTTCATGGAGGATTACAATATCCACGTCACCCAGCGCATGGTTTCCGGCAGCGACCTATGGCTCAACACGCCCCGTCGCCCGCTGGAGGCGTGTGGAACGAGCGGCATGAAAGCGCTGGCCAATGGATCCCTTAACCTCAGCGTTCTCGACGGCTGGTGGGATGAAGGTTATCATCGAAACTTCGGCTGGGCGTTGGGTCACGGAGAAGTCTATCAAGACGAAGATGCACAGGATGACATTGAAAGCCGCGACCTCTACAATCTTTTGGAGGAAGAAATCGTACCGCTCTTTTACCAGCGGGGCCGAGACGGGCTTCCCAGAGGGTGGGTGGAGAAGATGCGAGCCGGTCTCAGGCACCTGGTCCCAATATTCAATGCACACCGGATGGTACAGGAGTATGTGAATCGCTATTACTTGCCGTGCTCGACACGTTTCAATACCTTATGCGGCCGTGACTTTGCCGGAGCAAAGGATCTGGCCGCCTGGCGACAGAAGCTCATGACAGGGTGGAAAGATGTGTCCGTGGAGGAGCTGATCACCCGTGACGACCTCGAAATGTCGGTCGGTCAGGAGGTGGAAGTGGGCGCCAGGGTGAGGCTCGGGCAGCTCTCTCCGGAGGACGTCATCGTTGAGGCGTATTACGGCCGCTTGGATCATCAGGGGGAATTTATCGAACGGGAAACGGTGCCCCTGGAAGTGCTGAATTCAAATGAAGAAATCTACACATTCCGCGGATATATTCCGTGTCCAAAGACAGGCCGCTTCGGCTACACCGTGCGGGTCATGCCCACCCATAAACGGCTTGAAAACCGTTTTGTCATGGGTCTCGTCTCTTGGGCGTAATTAGAAGACGGCGCGATGCATTTCCGGATGTAGCGGAATGTCCACCGCTTTTAAGTGTAACCTGTCGCAGCGATTCATGAATTCGATACCATGGATTCCGCGTCGGAATCCATTGCAAATTGAGCAATCGCACGGCGGGAATCATGGAAATACAAGTGCCTGCTTGCATCTTAAGGTATTCAGTGCTCGGACCGAATGCGGCTGAAATCCCTAAACATCGCACCTGATGGGAGCTCCAATTGCAAACCACGGAAATGCCGTGTTAAACCACTCCACACTACATCCGAAAGAGGCGGAACGTCTGGTTGCCGGTGAGTCGGCGGATCCCTTTGCGGTGCTGGGCGCGCATCCCATAATGTCGGACGGCGAGCCGGGTGTGGTGGTCCGCACCTTTCTCCCTGGAGCTCGAAATGTGGCTGTTTTGGATCTCAGGCCGGGCCAAGAGGTCCCCACCGTTAAGGTGGACAGCAGGGGGCTCTTCGAGGCTGTCTTGAAAGGGGAAACGAAAATTTTCCCTTATCGTCTCAAAGTGGATTTTGACACAGATCTCATCTCCACCTTTTACGATTGCTATTCCTTTGAGCCCGTGTTGACTGAATATGATCTTTATCTCTTCGGGCAGGGAAACCACTATCAAATCTATGAGAAACTGGGGGCCCATCCCTGGTTGCACCAGGGAGTTTCGGGAAGTCTCTTTGCGGTGTGGGCGCCTTCTGCAAGTCGGGTTAGCGTGGTGGGTGATTTTAATCAATGGGACGGCCGACGCCATCCAATGCGCTCTCGAGGAAGTTCCGGGGTTTGGGAACTGTTCGTGCCCCATCTCAGGCAAGGGCTTCTTTACAAGTTCGAAATACGAACCCAAATGGGAACGCTTCTCATTAAAGCCGACCCGTTCGCATTTCGTTTCGAAAAGCGGCCCAAAACCGCCGCCGTGTTGCATGATGTGAATCAATACACATGGTCCGATCAGGAATGGTTGCAGTCTCGCTCGGAAATGGACCCGTTAAGCCGGCCGCTTGCGATTTACGAGGTCCATCTGGGCTCCTGGCGTCGACGGACAGACGAGGAGAACCGGTGGCTTTCATACAGAGAGGCGGCGGAAGAGCTTATTCCCTACGTGAAAGAGATGGGATTCAACTATATTGAGTTTCTCCCCCTCGCCGAGCATCCCTTTGACGGCTCGTGGGGGTATCAGGTGACCGGTTACTATGCGGCAACATCGCGCTACGGTTCTCCCGAGGACCTGATGCATCTGGTAGACCGATGCCACGCTGAAGGCCTGGGGGTTATACTGGACTGGGTCCCTGCCCACTTCCCTAAGGATGCCTATGCGCTCGAGTACTTTGACGGCACCCATCTGTATGAACACGCCGATCCCCGGCAGGGTGTGCAAAAGGATTGGGATACCCTGATTTTCAACTACGGCCGGAATGAGGTGAGGAATTTTCTGGTTGCCAACGCCCTGTTTTGGCTGGACAAGTACCATGTGGATGGGCTGAGAGTGGATGCGGTGGCCTCCATGCTGTACCTGGACTACTCGCGAAAGGAAGGCGAATGGATTCCCAATCGCTATGGCGGGCGAGAAAATCTTGAAGCGATTGAGTTCATCAAAACTTTCAATTCGAAGGTCTATGAGCGATTTCCAGGGGTGATCACAATTGCCGAGGAATCCACCGCGTGGCCGGGTGTCACCCGGCCGGTCCATCTCGGTGGTTTGGGGTTTATGTTCAAATGGAACATGGGTTGGATGCATGACATGCTTACTTTCATGTCCAAGGAACCCGTCCATCGCCGGTACCATATGGATAACCTCACATTTGCGTTGCTCTACGCATTTCACGAGAATTTCATTCTCCCTTTGTCACACGATGAAGTGGTTCACGGCAAGGCGTCCCTGCTGTCCAAAATGCCGGGAGATGATTGGCAAAAGTTCGCGAACCTGCGGTTGCTGCTGGGGTACATGTATGCAGAGCCTGGAAAGAAGATCTTGTTTATGGGGGGAGAGCTGGGTCAATGGTGGGAGTGGAACCATGACCAGTCCCTTCAGTGGGATCTTTTGCAGTATGATTCCCACCAGGGCCTCCAGCGGTTTGTAAGGGATCTGAACCGAATCTATCTCACGGAATCCGCGCTTCACGAAATCGACTTTGATCCCTCCGGCTTTGAATGGATTGACTTTCGAGATGCTGACACCAACGTGGTGTCCTTCATCCGCAAAGGAAGCGCGCCGGAGAACGTCCTTATTTTCGCGTTTAATTTTACACCCGTCCCGAGACCGAACTATCGCATCGGAGCGCCGCTTCCCGGATTCTACAAAGAGCTCATCAATTCGGATGCGGCGTTTTACGGGGGTTCAAACATAGGTTTGGGAGGCGGCGTCACTGCAGAACTTCGTCCCTGGCACGGATACGCCTACTCCTTCAGCCTGGATCTGCCCCCCTTGGGAATGCTTGTCCTTAAGCCGATGGCGGAGTAGTCGCCTGTCCCCCTTCCTGATCGTGCAAGTCTCCTGATCCTGTCAAGCTTGACAAGGTTCCGTTACGCGTTAATTTTCCCTTACTGTCTGATTTCGATGAAAGGAGCTTTTTCATGCTCAGAAGAATAGTCGTCGGACCCTATCAGTCCAATTGTTATATTCTCGGTTGCAAAAGAACACGGAAAGGGCTGGTTATTGATCCGGGGGAAGAGGTATTTCGGATCGTAAAGACCATAGCGGAAACCGGCCTGAAGATAAGATACATCCTTATCACGCACGGCCATATCGATCACGTTGGCGGAGCCGCTGAATTGAAAAAGATCACCGGCGCACCGGTCTTTATTCACGCGTTGGATTCGCCGGGCCTCGGATTTCCTCCGGATGGACAAGCACGGGAAGGAGAGGATTTCAAAATCGGCAGCTACACGATCAAAGTGCTTCATACACCCGGTCATTCTCCGGGTGGCGTTTGTTATCAGGCGCCCGGCGCAGTGTTTACGGGTGATACGCTTTTTGCCGGTTCCATAGGAAGGACCGATTTTCCCGGCGGCGACCACCAGCGCCTTATTGAAGGGGTCCGAGAAAAGATTTTTGCCCTCGATGGAAGTCTGCGAGCATACCCGGGCCATGGACCTGCAAGCACCATCGACAGAGAACGCAGAACGAACCCGTTTTTTCAATAACTTGATTGGTGAGAGACTCCCATATTACCAAATCGCATATCCGGCCCTGAATAGCAATGTGGCTGCACTCAAGATGTCGGCGCACTTCACGCTTCCGGTTCGCACCTCAGGTGACCGCGGTATTCCAAGCAGATTTTGGCAGTCTCTCTATTTTATTTCTTGGATTCGTGCTTATTTTTTTAAGAAAGCAAAAAAATAAGCGACCATTGAACACGGCATTCCTATGTATGGTTGATGAGATTGCCGACGAGAGGTAAATGAAATGAGAACTGTATTCGTATTCGCAATGGTAATGATTTTCATTTTTGGCGGTTTGCAGATTGTTGAGTCGGTGCAAGCAACGGATGGTGATGAGATGTTGAAGGGAGACAAGAAGATGCACATTGCCACATTTGCCGGTGGCTGTTTTTGGTGCACCGAGTCTGATTTTGAAAAGGTGCCGGGCGTCCTGAAAGTGATATCGGGCTACACGGGGGGCACGGAGGAGAATCCCTCGTATGAAGAAGTGTCCGCCGGCGTCACGGGCCATATCGAGGCGGTGCAAGTTTATTTCGATCCATCTCAAATAGGCTACCAGGAATTGCTTGCATTCTTCTGGAAGCACATCGACCCAACCGATCCCGGTGGCCAGTTTGTCGATCGCGGCCCTCAATATCGAAGCGCTATATTTTATCACGATGCGGCGCAAAAGCGACTGGCGGAAACAACAAAGGAGACGCTGAACAATTCCGGAAAGTTCACTAAGCCTGTAGTTACGGAAGTCATTGAATTCACCAAATTTTATGCGGCAGAGGAGTATCACCAGGATTTTTACGGAAGGAACCCTGTGAGATATAATCAATACAGAATGGGGTCCGGCCGCGATCAATTCTTGAAGCGGATATGGGGGAGTGAAATGGAAACTGCAATTTCAAGTCATCAAAAGAAATACAAAAAGCCGGATGAGGAAACGCTGAAAAAAAAGCTGACCCCGCTGCAGTATGAAGTGACCCAAAAAAACGGCACCGAACGTCCGTTCCAAAATGAGTACTGGGATAACAAGGAAGCGGGAATCTACGTGGACGTGGTTTCCGGTGAGCCTTTGTTCAGTTCCCTCGATAAGTTTGACTCGGGAACGGGGTGGCCCAGTTTCACGAAACCGCTTGAGGCGGAAAACATTGTCGAAAAAGAGGACAAAAGCCTTTTCATGTCCCGGACCGAGGTGCGGAGTAAACATGGCGATTCACACTTGGGCCATGTGTTTCCGGACGGGCCGAAACCCACTGGGCTTCGTTACTGCATTAACTCAGCGTCCTTGAGGTTCATTCCTAAAGAAGATTTGGAAAAGGAGGGTTACGGGGAGTATTTAACGCTATTCGAAGGAAAGTAAGGCATGAATGGGGGGATTGGGAGCTTCAAAAAGTACGATTGATTCGCTGTAGGTTTCAACATCTGGTTCTAAATTCAGCGATTCAGCGTGTATGACTGAGTCCGCATGCCAGGAGTCGTCAGCTTTCGGGTATATGCTTTTTGTATAACCTAAATTGAGCGATTTGCTCGAGCAAACCAGCATCCCCATTGACTGGATGCCGGATCCGTCATCCCGGACGAGATCCGGGACCGGCATGCCAGGAACCCGCTGGGTCTTATTCGTCATTCCGGCGAAGGCCGGAATCCAGAGTCCCCGACTTTCTGAGTCATCAGAACCGCTCAACTTGGGTATAAGTAAGAAACCATTCTGTCAAAAAGTACTTTCTCGATGGGGATATCTTCAATGAATAATCACAAAAAGGCGTTTCCACGCGGGCACACTCCCTACACACCAAGGTATCCCATCTCGAGAAAGTGCTCAATTTTGACTGACCTATTGGTTCTTTGTTGGGTATTGGTTCCATTTCTCCTCTCATGCGACGCGGTTAAATCGACAAAAGAGGGACCAGATATGGGTATGACAGAATCGATTCCGGTGCAATATTTGACAAAGCCGCCCATGGATGTTTCGGCACCGATCACAGTACAAACGGCCACCTTTGCGTTGGGCTGATTTTGGGGGCCGGACTCCCGGTTCGGGAGTATCAGGGGTGTCGTTCGAACCCGCGTCGGATACGCTGGGGGCACGAAAGATCATCCCACCTATCATAGTCTGGGCGACCATACCGAGACCATTCAAGCGGATTATGACCCTGACGTCATTTCATACGAAAAGCTGCTGGAGGTTTTTTGGGACAGTCACAGCCCCGATGCGCAGCCATGGTCAAGACAGTATATGTCTCTTATATTCTACCATAGTGAAGCGCAGAAAAAATCGGCCATGGCGTCGAAAGACCTTCAGGAAGATAAAATGAGGGGCAAGATCCATACGGAAATTCTTCCGTTCAATCGGTTCTTTTTAGCTGAGGACTACCATCAGAAGTATCGGCTTCGCTCGGAGAAAGTCCTGATGCGGGACTTTAACACCATTTACCCCGCAGCAGTAGATTTTTTGAATTCCACGGCAGCCGCGCGCATCAACGGGTATCTTGGGGGCTATGGCACCTACGAGAATTTGCTGGAGGAATTGCCAGGCTTCGGGTTGTCGTCGGCGGCGCGCAAAATCCTTATGGAAATCGTAAAGAGGCGAAACGGCAAAACCGCGTCTAAGCTGTGAAACAACCAGCACTCCTCTCGCGCTATCAACTCTGTAGCATTGAAGCAGCAATCTTTGATAGAGATCAAACTTTTATTTGGAGACGATCAAACGCGATGTGAAGCCGGCCAGGAGTCTTTGAATGTGCTTGTCTCAAACAGTTTTATGATTCTTGAGTCCTTGTCCCGTCCGACATCTGAAGACGGTCATGTAGTTGTAGGGACCGAGGTCGGTGGTTGTAATTCTGACAAAACCGTGAGAAAAAAGCATCCTGTCAAGCTGCTGGGGTGAAATCTTGATTCGAAGTGGAGGCCCCGGCCTTCCTTCAGTTTTCTTAAATTCAATAACGGCCAGTTTGCCCGCAGGTTTCAGGATTCTCCTTATTTCCGTTAGGGCGTTTTTGTGTAAGTTCTCTCGCACCAGATCATGAAACACTGTAGCCATGAGACAGATATCCACCAAACGATCCTGAATAGGCAGCTTTTGGCCGAGATCTGCCAGAATGGGCTTGATGTTGCGGATATGCTGCTTCGCCGTTCGGGTTTTCAACTGGGCGATGCTTTCCGGCCACACATCAACCGCATATACACGTCCGTTTTCACCAATATGTTCCGCCAGGGCAACGGAATAATCCCCTTTGCCGCAGCCCAGATCGACAAGAACGAGACCGCTATCCAGTTCAAGTTGTGCAAGAAGAACTTTCGCATCAATTAGGTCAAAACTGCTCTTACCGGCACCATGGGGATGTTCTATCATTGTCGGACTCCGGGAATTGTTTTGTAGACTCGGATCGGCTGAGCAAACTCATTGAGCCTGTTGTCCTATCAACGAATGACCCCGGACGAAAAATTGCACATTCCACAGGATCTACCAGAGCGGATTGCCCGGATCATAAATTGAACGCCTATGATTTTATTTGTTTCTGTTTTGGGTTGAACGGTAAAAGGATAAACCCACCGGCGTTGGTCTCTGTTAGGTCCCTTTGACGAACAGGGTGATTTCTTCTCTTTTTTCCGCTTCACCGGGAAGATTTCCCTGGGTTGTCTTTCGGAGCGTCATGCTTTTTATGTGAAAACCGTCTTCAAGACATTCAAAGAGGGTTTTTCGTATACTCTGCTGAGCGCTTTCAGTGTTCGGGTACGCGATTCTCCTGTGGACGCTGACGGCTTCCTCAATGCCTTGCGCGTCCGCTTGCGGGGGGCCTTTGCTTCCCCCTTCTGCTTTTTCTCCGGTGTTCATTGAGGTGGAGGGCTGAAAATGCTTGCAGTTCTCTGCATAACGCATTGAGATGCTGTCCAGGTGAGGGACGCCGTATTTTTCATTTTCAAAGGTGAATACGCTGCATTTTGGTTTAGCAGAGGGATGGTCAACGAGGTGGGTGCAGGATGCGCAGGTTTCCTTTCTTAGGATGAGCGAAGAGAACCCTTCGACACTCGGCTTTGCTCCTTTTTCATCATTGTTCGACAAGAATACATTCGAAACATCCTCCAACCCCTTTCCCGGGCATTTTTTTTCCACTTGAGATCCGCTTACTCGCTTATCTGGATGATGGAGTTTCTGCCCCCAAAGGGATCGTTGGTTAATATCGGGTTATGCTTATCTTCAACCCACATATCATCGACGATATACTTGTACTGGTACTCCCCCGGGGCAAGAAGGACCGTCTTTGACCAGACTCCGTCTCCCCTGCGCTCCATCAAATAATCTTCGGTGGGTCGCCAATCGTTGAAGCTCCCCACAATCCTGACGGACTTTGCATCCGGCGCATGGAAGACAAACTCCTTCGGTACCTCAGCTGACTGAAATGATGGCTCCGGCTGTGTTATAGACAGTAAGTCTTTGAGGGTGCTTTCCTCTTCCAACACCTCTTCTGCGAGCTTATAATAATCCTTGTAACCGTTTGATTTTTTTTCATAGTCGGCGATGGAAATGCCGAAGCTCGCAGCTTCTTTCAGTTTGACATTCGAATGAACCACTGTTCTAAAGACCGAGCTTTCGAAATGTTTCTTTATTTCTGCCAAGACTTCGTTTGCGATTTTCGTTCGTTTATCATACATCGTTCCGATGACTTTGACCCGGATATCATGTCCGGTTTTATTTCTGACCAGGTCGATGATCTCCAACAACCGTCGCGTTCCATGCAGTGAAAAGGAACTCATCTCGATCGGAATGAACACCTCGGTTGAAGCCACGAGCGCATTGAAAGTCAGCAGTCCGAGACTGGGGGGACAATCTATGATGATATAGTCATAATCATATTCTGGAGAGAGTCCCTCAATGGCCTCCTTGAGCCTGATCTCTCTGCCCGGTACCTTTGACAGATGTTGTTCAAAGGCACTCAATTCGATATCTGAAGGTGCGACATGCAAGTGTTCAGTCAACTGCACAGTCGCATCACCCAAAGATGCGACGTTTCCATTGAAAGCGAAAAGGGCTTGTAACACGGTGCTTCGCGGTTGATCAGGATTTATGTTAAGGCCCAGTCCCGCATGACCCTGTGGATCCATATCAATCAGCAGCACCTTCCTTCCGTGTAACGCCACACAGGCGGATAGATTAATTGCTGTCGTTGTTTTACCGCAACCGCCCTTTTGATTCGCAATCGAAATGGTCCGCATCATCGCTCTCCTTTCTCCAGAGAAGCTTTTTGTCCCAATGACCATGACGTTGAAGGCCACGCTACCGTTCCATGGTATGCGGTAAGGCTTTGCGGCCTTTTCAGAGAGATTCCACCGGCCCCCAACGCACGATTACAAAGCGCTGAATCCATATAATTAAATCTATTCATACTTCATGTGCACTAAAAACAAAAAAAGGAAAAATGTCAAGAGAAAAATACATTATGTAGTAGTAGTGATAAA
>JAWOGN010000017.1:0-3495 GCA_046496815.1 Desulfatiglandaceae bacterium | reverse complement strand
GAAACGTCGTAGATGTGACGGAACAAAGACGTATGAAAGAGGAACTGCGTAAAACCAATGAGGAACTCCAAGACTTTGTCCATGTGGTCTCCCACGACCTGAAGACCCCTGTGATATCGATTTATGGTTTTTCTGATCGACTGCTCAAAAATTATGCGGAAAAACTCGATGACAAGGGCAAGAAATACCTGGAAACGATCATGTCCAGCGCCAAAAGGATGGAAACTCTCGTCTCGGATTTATTCTCGATTTCAAGAATCGGCCGAATGGTCCCAAAAATCGAAAAACACCCATCCGCGGACATCGTAAACGAGGTGGTATCAGATCTGGGCGCGAGGTTGAAGCAGAACGAGGGGCTCGATCTGGTTGTAAAGGCGGGTTTGCCGATCATATCATGCGACAGAGAGCGACTCTACCAGGTTTTTCAGAACCTCCTCGTGAACGCCATCAAATTTACGCGGACAAGCGACGCCCCAAGAATTGAGGTCGGCCATGAAGACAAAGCGCATGCTCACCAATTCCATGTAAGGGATAACGGCATCGGGATCGATCCGCAGGATCATCAAAAAATATTTGAGAAATTCGAGCGTCTGGAGGAGAAAGAAGACGAGGAAGGCACGGGGTTGGGCCTTTCCATCGCGGAGCGGATTGTCAAGAGCCATGGCGGCAAGATTTGGGTGGAATCCGAAAAGGGAAAAGGGGCGACATTCTATTTTACATTGCCCAAGAATCCCCAAAAAGCATCTCCTTTCAATCCGTAACAGGCTAAAATCACCGGAGCTGTTCAGCCGTCACGCGGAAACGATTGTTTCATAATCAAAATTGATACCATTCGAAAGAAGATGGAGAACATCGCATGGACATCGAAACCAAAGTTGAAAACTACCTGAGGCAGCGTTTCGGGCCCGGCACGCAGCTGAGGGACATGCGAAGACTTGGAGAAGGGGTTCACGGCGCCGCATATTTGCTTTCGTTCAGCACACTCCGTGAGGAGCAGCGTCTGATCATGAAGGCCCTCTTTCCCTCCAGATTCGGACATGATCATTACTCGGACAGAGCGCAGGTCTTACTCCTTGCAAATGCCAACTACAATGATATGCCGAAGCACATAAAGGCAGTGGACGTGGTGGGGGAGGCTGCGGACAGTCTCATATCGGTAAAGGACGCCCGGGAATTCTACATTTTTATGGAAGAGGCGGAAGGAAAGCCTTACTTCAACGATTTGGACGCCATCTTGGAACGTGGCGATCTCACTGGGTCGGACGTGGAGAGAGCCAAAATGCTGGCCCACTTTCTCGGTGATATTCACGCGTTGAAGTATGCCGGGGAAGATGCAAAGATTCTCTACAGACGGCGTATTCGTGACCTCATCGGCCACGGGGAGTGTATTATGGGCATCATCGATGCCTATGACGACGTCGATTTCACTACGGCCGAGGAGCTTGTTGCGTATGCGGGGAAATGTCTCCCCTGGTGGGGAAAGATCAGAGACAGAAGCGAGCGGCTGTGCAGTGTCCACGGCGATTACCATCCGGACAATATCCGGCTGCAGGGAGATGATTTTGTTCTGCTGGACCGTTCAAGGGGCACCTGGGGAGAACCGGCCGATGACGTGTCGTGTTTGAGCGTCAATTACATATATTATGCCATCAGGGATCGGGGAACTTTTGAGGGTCCATTTGCAGAGCTGTTTCGATTGTTCCTTGACGCGTATCTGGAGAAAACAAAAGACGACGATTTCTTTGAGGTTGCGCAACCCTTTTTTGCCTTTAGAGTGTTGGTAATTGCCAATCCGCGGTTTTACCCGGATAATTCGGATGCGAACCGAAGAAAACTCCTCAACTTCGGTCATGCCGTTCTGGAAGCGGATCGGTTTCACGTGGCGCGAATCTCGGACTATCTGGAGCGGCAATGAACTTCTGCTTATGGGTGACCGGACTGCCCGGTTCCGGGAAAAGCACAATTGTCAATGAACTTGAGCAATTGTTTGCAGTGACCGGACTTGATTTTGTAACCCTCAGGCTGGACGACATTCGTAAAGTCTTGACACCGGAGCCCAAATACACCGATGCAGAACGGCAGATCGTGTACCGCAGCCTGGTTTTGATGGCCGAGCTCCTGGTGGCCCACAGCACACAAAATGTCATCATCGACGCAACCGGCAACCGACGGGCGTTCAGAGAATTGGCAAGGACGCGAATCCCTGAATTTGCCGAGATCTACGTCAAATGTCCGCTGGAGATATGTCGGTCCCGTGAGGCCTCACGGGATGGACAGGAGGTTGAAAAAAATCTCTACCAAAAGGCGGAAGCCGGCCGGCTTGATGGAAACTTACCCGGCGTTTCAACGCCTTATGAGGAACCCGTTCATCCCGACGTACTCGTTGCGTCGGACAAACTCACGCCCAACGAATCTGCAAAACGGATTATGGACTACGTGCGGTCAAGATGGATGAAGTAGTATTGGGTATTGGGTAGTGGGTATTGGGTATTGGGTATTGGGGACTCAAAAAAAAGTGATCAGTCATCAGTGATCAGTGAGGTTGCATAACAATAATCAGTCATCAGTAAAGCTCCCTGATTTTGTTTCCGACGTCTCACCATTCTTTGGCCCCAGAATCTCTTCAATCTCCTCACTGGAAAGGGACTCATTCTCCAGAAGGCCCTCTGTCAGGGCGTCCAGCTTCTCTCGGTTGGACGAAAGAATTTCGCTCGCTTTCGCTTCCATCTCCTGGATAATTCTACGCACTTCCTCGTCGATGATGCGTGCGGTCTCTTCGCTGAAATCTTTTGGCTCTGCCATCTCTCGGCCCAGGAAAGGATGTGGCTCGCCCTGTCGGAAGGTGACCGGTCCCACTTTGTCGCTCATGCCCCATTGACAGACCATTCGACGTACCAGTTGCGTGGCTTTTTTAAGATCATCGCCCGCGCCGGAGGTGACGTCCTCAAAGACAATTTTCTCAGCCGCCCTTCCTCCCAGCATCACAGCTATCCGCCCCAGGAGATAGGTTCGGCTGAAGTTGTGGCGGTCCTCCTCGGGTACCTGTTCCGTCGCCCCCAGAGAGCGGCCACGGGGAATGATGCTCACTTTTTCCAGGGGATCCGCACCGGGATAGAGCTTGGCCACCAGTGCATGACCCGCTTCGTGACAAGCGATCATTTTTTTCTCTTCGTCTCGAATTACATCCTCCCTTTCGATGCCCATGATGATCTTATCCCTGGCCTGATCGAAATCCTCGAGCTCCACTTTGTCTTTTTCCCTTCGGGCGGCCAGCAGCGCCGCTTCGTTGACCAGATTTTTGAGTTCTGCACCCGAAAACCCCACGGTCCGACCTGCCACTTCCACCAGGTCCACATCATCGGACAGCGGAACATCTCTGGTATGGACCTTCAAGATCTCTGTTCTTGCCTTCTTTTGCGGGAGTTCGAGGGTGATCCTCCGGTCGAAACGGCCGGGCCTGATCAGGGCGGGGTCGAGCACGTCCGGTCGGTTTGT
>JAWOGN010000014.1:0-14556 GCA_046496815.1 Desulfatiglandaceae bacterium | reverse complement strand
CTTAATGTAAATAAAATATCATAAAAAACAAAAACATTCAATATCAGCCCATCCCGCTCAGCATCCGCGGGATTGCAATATCTCACGGAATCTCATATAATCATGGAGAAAAACCACATATTGTACAATTTACTGTACCCGTCAGTGTCCATACATAAACTCAGAGCTAAAAACCCATGCGGTCCCGGTTCGGAAAAAAGAGACTTCCTATTAGAGACGGAAAAGCATACGGTTGGACGTACATCGACATGTCCGCATGGCAGACCCACCTCCCGGACTTGTCCGCGTGCCGGATCGACGCCGAAATTCTGGAAAAGGGCCGTTTCCGGGTGGCAAACAATTTGGGAAAGGAGCCGGACTCGTGAATAAGAAAGTGATCATTTATGGAAAAGGCGGTTGACCTTACACAAAAGATGCCAGGTCGGCTTATGGAAACACTGCGCAATACGTAGATGTAAGAAGTGAAAGCGGTAAACTGGAGGAAATGCTCTCGCATTCCGGTGGTGTTAGAAAGGTGCCGGTTATCGTTGAAGGAGAGAAAGTCACTATCGGGTTTGGTGGAACATGAGGCGTCTGATAGCGCATCGGGAATGCGCCTCGTTTTCAAATCCACCCCCTCGGTGAGATCCATATTCTGTTTCGGTGGTGACGAATTCTAGGGAGGCCCTTTCGAAGAAAGAGGTCGCTTCCACAGTATAAGGGCTGCCAGAAAGCCGCCGATTGCATCTGCGGCCAGGTCCGCAATGCTTGCATCACGTCCAGGCACATGCATCTGGTGTAATTCGTCAAAAACGCCGTATCCGGCGACCAACAGGGTCACCCAAAGAACACGGGTAAAAGGCACTCGTTTTTTTGACGGTTTGAATGAGCAGATGAAGAACCCCCCCAGTAGTGCGAAAAAAAGCACATGAAAAAGCTTGTCCTGGCCCTTTAAAAGAGCGGGGCCGGACAGGTCCGGCATGGAAGAAAGCAGGTAAATCGCGGCCATCCATCCCACTGCCAGGATTCGATAAACTCGATAGTCCGCCGTGAATTTCATGAAGACACTTCTCCTTACCTTATCGCTTGGGAGTCTGATCCTCCCATGGTCTGGATGGAACAGGTGGAACTCAGCAAACTTTTTTTGTCCCGAAGCCGGGTTTCGAACCGGGTCTTCCGCTACTTTCCGGATAGTGATAGGACAGCCGGTTCAATCTGTCAACTCAATCACAGGCTACAGCCCCACCTCCGACCGCTGAAACGTCCGGTTTGATCCAAAAGCGACCCCGGACCGCTGAGTCCCTTAGGAGGAGTTTTTGGGCTGGTGAATGGGAGTGTGTGGTGCTGTATACGACTTTCGTAGGCCATTCTCTCATTGAAATAGATCACACTTTTATGATCATATGGAGAAAATGATACGACAAATGAGCCGAATCTCAAATACCACAAGCCGAACAGTCTTGAGGAATCAAATATGAAAATCGATGAATTTCCATCCGATATTCGCACTTACATACTTCCGGAGCCTTCGGGAGAAATGTACTACCGATGTATGGGGTGCAATAAAGAATTTGATATACTTCGTCTTCTTTACACATGCCCCGCTTGCGGTTCCGTCCTCTTGCTACACTCTAGGAATGTACCGGTTTTCGACCGCCTGGACGGCGAAAGGTGGCGGAAAATTTTTGATTACCGTCGGATGTTGAACCACAAGGCGATCAAAGGCATTTTTCGGTTTTATGAATTCATAGCCCCTATCATCCCGTTGGATCAGATTGTCTACTTGGGCGAAGGGCACACCCCTTTGGTCGAAGCAAATGCCACCCTGAAAAAGGAGGTTGGCCTCGATTTTTACTTCAAGAACGATGGCCTCAATCCCAGTGCATCATTTAAGGACCGGGGGATGGCATGTGCACTGAGCTATATTAACTTCATGGCCGGCAGAGAAAAAACGGGAGATATTCTCGCCATCTGCGCCTCCACGGGAGACACCTCAGCCTCCGCTGCGCTTTATGCAGCGTATCTGGGGGATTTCGTGAAATCAGCCGTCCTCCTCCCTGAGGGAAAAGTTACACCCCAGCAACTGTCTCAGCCGCTTGGAAGCGGTGCCCGGGTTCTGGAAATACCCGGCGTTTTCGATGACTGCATGAAGGTGGTGGAGTGCCTTGCAGAAACCTATCACGTTGCGCTTTTGAATTCAAAAAACAGCTGGCGGATCCTGGGGCAGGAATCCTTTTCCTACGAAATCGCACAGGATTTTGATTATGAGGTTGAAAATAAGGCAATTCTCGTGCCCATCGGCAATGCGGGAAACATCACAGCGGTCATGAGTGGTTTTTTGAAATTCTTTCGTGCAGGACTCATAGACCACCTTCCGAAGATCGTCGGGGTCCAGTCCGAACACGCGGATCCCGTCTATCGATATTACATGGAAAATGACCCCGACAAGCGACGGTTTTTGCCGGTGAGTGTACGTCCGAGCGTGGCACAAGCCGCCATGATTGGAAATCCCGTCTCCATGCCGCGGGTAGTTGAACTGGTTCAGCAGTACAATCGTGCGGCGGGAAAGAAAAGTACTTTTGTGGTGCAGGTCACCGAGCAGGAGATCATGGATGCCATGATTGTTGCCAACAGAAATGGAAATATCGCCTGCACACAAGGGGGCGAGTCTTTCGCCGGGCTAAAGAAAGCGATCCGGGCCGGATACATTGAGCCGGACGATGTGGGCGTCCTTGATTCAACTGCCCATGTACTCAAGTTTTCGGGGTTTCAGGAAATGTATTTCAAGGATTCGTTTGATCCCGATTTCGAGGTCAACCCCAGAGCGGATTTAAGAAACGAACCCATTCGGTTGAGGTATCAAGCACTGTCCAATTGTTCTTCACCGGGAAGACCTCCAACAGGAAAGACGTTCGAGTGCCTTGTTGGGGAGATTGCCGAAGAGATAGCGAAGATTCTGGACCTAAAAAAGAAATAATTCCGTTTCCGCTTTGAACATGGGATTCATCATTTTCTATGCTAAAGCTCAAAATCATTGTTGTCGATCGGACCCGATTGCCTTTCTTGGTGCAAGGCGAATCCTATTATATGGATCGCCTACAACGATACGCACACACAGAATGGATCGAAGTAAGACCGGTAAAAATCAAAAAGGGTAAACCTGTTGCGGAGATAACGGCAACGGAAGGAAACTCTCTGCTGAAAAATCTGCTTCCGCGGGATTACATCGTCGCGCTGGACCGAACGGGTGTGAGCTTTGATTCCAAGGAACTGGCTACCTGGATTGAGACACTGTCTCTGTCTTACGATCGGATAGCTTTTCTCATAGGCGGTCCGCTCGGGCTTTCAAAATCGGTCCTGGACAGCGCTCACCGCATCCTTTCACTCTCAAGACTTACCCTCACACATGAAATGAGCCGACTTTTCCTCCTGGAACAGCTCTACCGGGCACTCACCATCAACCGCGGCGAGAAGTACCATAAGTAGAACCCGGCGCAGAGAGGCAGTCTCGAGATTTGTCATGCCGGACTTGCGCCGACATAAAAAAATATCCTATTGAAATCATGAAAGATTCAGGCTTCCACCGGAATGACCTGTCACACCCAACCGCCGGGATAAACCCAATATTTCGGACGGTGCGGATACGGGAGAATGCTCATGGAACTGAATATTCGAGACGTTCAAACATACGCAGAACAATGTTTTACCAATTCCAGGTTGAGCCATAATTGGGAACACACCTGCCGCGTCTGTAATCTCTGCCGGCACATCGGTCAGGTTGAAGGTGCGGACCTGGAAATCCTGATGGTTTCCGCATACCTTCACGATGTCGGCCGTGCCTGGCAAGATCAATCCAAAGGCGCTGTCTGCCATGCGGAAAAGGGGGCTGAAATTGCGCGAACCCTCCTGGATAAGTACGTGATTTCGAATGAGCGGAAGGACGGCATCATCCATTGTATTCGAGCTCACAGGTTTCGTGGAAACTGCACGCCGGCAACCCTGGAAGCCAAAACGCTTTTTGATGCGGATAAACTGGATTCCATCGGCGCCATAGGTGTCGGCAGGGCCTTCCAGTTTGCAGGAGAGGTGGGAGCCAAACTTCATAACCCGACTGTGCGTCCGGAGGAAACCGCACCGTACACGATAGAAGACACCGCCTATCGGGAATTCAAGTTAAAGCTGTCCAAAATAAAGGCGTGTATGCTTACCGCCGAGGGACGTCGATTGGCAAACGGACGCCACGCATTCATGGAGATGTTCTTCGAGCGGTTTTTGCGAGAGTATAAAGGAGAGCTGTGACAAGCGGGTCCCGGGAACTGCCTCAAACGCGTGCGTAAGTCCAAGGCCGATCCCGCGCCGCAGTCTCCCCAGTAAAAGAAAACGCGACACCCCCTGATTAAGTTTTGATGCAATCAAAATGGCACGGAGGCCTTATAGAGGGTGGCATTTCCCTGAATTCGGTATTGCGAAACAGCTGCCGGGATTACAACCGATTGCCCTTTCCGCAAAGTCCGACGATCGCTGCATCTTAAATCGTCGACTGTCCCCTCCCCTTCCAAACAGATCAGGATGTCTGCGCTCCTTCTTTGAGCGCTGGTGTACACGCTTTCATTATTTAACGTGATGACCGATAAAACGAATTCCTTTGCGGGGGTCGGGTAAAACATCTCGCCGGTCTCTCCAATTTCCGGTTGTATTTTTTCAACCGTGTCGATGCTGAAATCCATGACGCGCAACAGCTCGGGGATATCCATGTGCTTTTGCGTCAACCCCCCTCTCAGTACGTTATCGGAGTTGGCCATCAACTCAATGCCCACACCTTTCAAATATGCATGAGGCATTCCGGGAGGCAGAAAAATCGCTTCTCCCGGATCGAGGGTCCGCAGGTTAAAAAATATGGGTGCCAGCGCGCCGATGTCTCCCGGAAACTCCCGGTTCAACGCCGCCATGTGGGTAAAGACAGGGTCTTCTTCGGCGTATCGATTCGAAACACGGACCATTTCGGTGACGATTGATTTCTGAAGACCTTTTTCCAGGGTCATCAAAGTGGAAAAAAACCGTTTCAATCCGAAAGTCCCGGGATTCTTTCGAAGACGATGAATTTCATCATCAATAATCGAGGGGGAGAGCTTTTCAAGCATGCGCAGCATCTCCGGGATGTTGCGGAATCCCTTTAAGCACTGAAACGGTGTCAGCGCACAAAGCACTTCGGGTTTGTGGGTGTCATCTTTGTAATTCCGATTTGGTGCGTCTAATGGAATATGGAGTTCATTCTCTCTTATAAATCCCTCTCTTGCTTTCTGGATATTGGGATGGACCTGAATTGACAAAGGCTTCTCAGCGGCCAGGACTTTAAACAGAAAGGGGAGTTTTCGATGAAATTTTTCAGCATTGTCCCTCCCAAGGACCGATTCAGGATTCCTCTCAATGACTTGATCGAGGGATACCCAACTCCCATTGATCAGAACCTTTGAAGGTGCTTTCGGGTGTGCTCCCATCCAGAGCTCCGCAATGGGTTCTTTTGATATCCCCGGACTCCCAAGGAGTTCTTGGATAGCGGTTTTGGATCCCCATGCATATCGCAGCAGAGGATTTCTGAGCCTACCGATTCTATTCATCTGTTTCCGGTCCTGCAGCGGACTTCGGCATGTGCAAGGCGGTATCACCTGCTCTCAAAAACTTTTGGAGGATCTCGGTTATTTCACTTGTTTTTCCCTGGTAGAAATGATCTGCATCCCTTATAATATTTAATTTTGCCTCCGGGTTCCATTTCCGGAGCATCTTCTTGATTATCTCCGGGGGTGCAATGTCATCCTTGGACGCGGCAATCACCAATTCGATTTTAGGATTGAATTCAATGCGGGAGAAGTCCATGAAATTCACCGGCGGAGAAACCAGTATCAAACGCCGCAACCCGGCTGTTTTTTTCGTCGCGATTGCATTGACCCATGCCCCGAAGGAATACCCAGCCAGATCAATAGAGCATTTTACCCGTTCACGAAAATAGTTTAACGCAGTCTCAAGATCTTGCTGTTCACCGATCCCTTCACTGTAAACGCCTCCGCTTTGTCCGACACCCCTGAAATTAAACCTGAGGGTGGAATACCCCTCACGCCGGTAACCCTCTACGATCGCGGCGACCACACGGTTATACATGTTCCCGCCATACAGCGGATGGGGATGCGTTACCACCACGGCCCCGTTTGCCCCGCCTTCGCCGACAAGGCCTTCCAAGACAAGCCCTCCGGCACGTATGCATACCATCGCTTCTGACATAATAAATCTTTTCCATTAAGTGGTTCGACACGTGTTCTCGAGGCGCCCGATTTTTTCGATCTCAACCACCACCGTATCTCCATGCTTCATATAGACGGAAGGTTCGCGAAAAACCCCGACGCCCGCAGGGGTTCCAGTCAAAATGATGTCCCCCGGAAGCAGCGTAAAATGTTTCGATAAGAAACTTACCAAGGCAGACACCTCAAAAATCATCAGACTCGTACTGCTGTCTTGCATAAGTTTGCCGTTTAGCCAACATCGAATATCGAGTGAGCCCGCATCCGGTAACTCATCCGCAGTTACGATCCAGGGACCGAGCGGGCAAAAGGTGTCCAACGACTTTCCCCGCACCCATTGACCATCGCCGAATTGCAAATCTCTCGCACTCACATCATTGGCGCAACAGTAGCCGAAGACCGCATCGAGGGCCTTTTCCGCCGAGCAATTTCTTATCGCCTTCCCCATCATGACAGCCAGTTCTGCTTCGAAGTCCACTTTTCTGGTCACGTTTGCATCCCAGACTATCTCGCCTTGGTGTCCAAGCAGGCTGTTTGGAAATTTTGCAAAAACCAACGGCGTTTCAGGCACTTTTCCCTTACTTTCCGCAGCGTGGTCTTTATAGTTCAATCCGATAGCAATGATTTTTGAGGGTGAAGTGATGGGCGGTGCCCAATCGACGTGGTCCAGTGGAATGGGCTCGCCACGCCGCTCTGGAGGTTCTTCACATTTGATGAAATCGATCACATCTCCTCTGAAATCAATGGGTATGAGGGAATCTTCTTCGATCAATCCGAAATGTATCTGGTTGCTTTCATAGAATTGGCCGATCTTCATGCAATAAAAACCTCCTTATGGTCATGTCTCACAATCTTTCAACGTTTCGTGCCACCGGCACGATGTGAGGGAATCCTTCAGTGGGCACAGGTCGTCCCGGATGACGACCGGTTGACCCGCGCAAGTCTGTCCAAAAAGTGACGCCACCAGCCTTTTCTATCAGGAGTTTTCTCGATCGTTTTTGTAGAATTGGCTCGACCCTGAGGCGTTTGCATTTGAAGTCTCCCGCCATGAAGCGGATCGGATAGTCCGCAATAATATTGTCTTGATTTTATTTATTCCACAATGAACAGATTTTTGCTATAAATTATATTACTATCCAAATGATGATGAGGAAGGAGAAACGCAACGCCATGAGTTCAGAGAGCCCTTTGAAGGACAAAGTTGTTTTGGTGGTTGATGACGAACCTGATGTACTTGAAACCGTTGAGGAAGAACTCGACATGTGCCTTATTCACAAAGCCGCTGACTATGACACCGCTTTGCAGTATCTCCTCAGCTATACCTATGACATCGTAATCCTAGATATCATGGGTGTAAACGGTTTTGAGCTATTAAAAAATGCGGTTTCAAGAGGATTTCCGACCGTCATGCTGACGGCCCATGCCCTGTCACCCGAATCTTTGAAAAAATCCATTAAATTGGGGGCCATCTCATTTCTCCCAAAGGAGAAAATCTCTGAGCTCACAAGATTTCTCGAAGATGTAGTTACTGATGGAGGCAAACCCGTGTGGCAGAAGCTTTTTGATAGGCTCGGCGGTTACTTCAACAAGCGATTCGGTCCTGATTGGAAAGAAAAAGACAAATTTTTCAAGGAATTTGAAGAAGAACTTAAACAAACTTTAAAAGAACGATCTTGAATAAAGTTTCTCGCAGCAAGGTTCCGGTGAGATTGGATGCGATTCCGCACGTGCGCTCACAACACGAAAACGCAGTCGAGTCGCAACAGGGGTGCCCTTGCACTGCGTTTTCATGAAGCTTTCTCCCATAATGCAAAGATCACCCACCGCTTAACAGGAGCACTCCACTATTGGAAAGAGCTGTAAGATCCTTCGAAAAACCCTATCAAATCTAAGTCGCGGAAAGACCCCTTTGCCGTGTGAGCAAAAAGGATCGGAAATGAGATATCTTTTAGGACTCCAAGAATATCTGCATCAGCACTACAGACGCTCGGTTTTCGATGAAGCCCTCGCCTCAGGAGAACCCTGGGAATTTCATCTCCACAAGCGACGCATCGTTAAGCGCTCCATCATCGAAAATATGACCTATGACCTTAAAGTTAAAGGCGATGGGCTTAACGAAGCGACGATACCGAAAACGGATATAAAAATCGTGTATCCGGAAAAACTCTCAGGGGCAGTATTACCAGTCTTGAAGGTCGACAGAAGAGTCAGGGACCTTTCCCTGGAACCGATAATCGCTCCCGGCGAGAGATACCACGTCAAAAATAAGACCCTTTTTCCGCTCATGAAAGAGAGACGGGTTTTGTTTTTCACGCTGCTTGAGGGCGAGGTCGTAAAGGGCATTGTTGCCGGTTTCAGTCGATATGAAATCACAATTCATTTAAAGGGAGGGACACCGGTTACGATCCTCAGGCATAGCGTGTACGATATCCGTGACAAAAAAGGGAGATGTTTTTTGAAGGCCTCCCAGGAGAAAACCAGAGATTGGGAGAAAAGCGACCTTTACGTGGAATTACCTCCTGAAACATGAACAGGGATGCCGGCCGAATTTCACATGGCCTGCCCATTCTTCTGGTTGAGGCTCTGGATATGTGGTTTGTACGCCTCCCCGGTGGGTGTCCCGTCTGTCTTTCGTATGGTCGGAGTTGGAAACGCGTTTTCGTGTTGTTCGAGGGCCTTCTCCCACTTCTTCTTGGTTTCCGTTTCGAGCGAAGCCCAGCTCAGTCTTCCACGGCATTTTGGAAATTTGGAGCAGCCAAGCCAAAGCCCGCGAGCACTGCGCCTGAGGTTCAATGGCGCATCGCACTTAGGGCAACGTAAGTCTGTCAATAAAGGAGGCGACTTTGGTGGAGCCACGCAACCCCGTTTGTCTAAATTTACAATGCCGTCACATTCGGGATATTTGATGCAACTGAGAAACGGACCGAAACGTCCCCCTCTGAGGAGTGTGGGGGCGCCGCACTTGGGGCAGCCGATGTCCGTCTGTTCCGGTGAAACGGGGTTGCCGTCACGGTCAATGGGGGCAGCGAACTTACAGTCCGGATATTGCGAGCAGCTCAGAAAACGACCATTGCGACCAAAACGGTAAACCGTACTGTTTCCACATTCCGGACAAATGTGGGGGGCAGGTTGCGTCTCCGATTTGGCGTGTTCCATGCCCTTATATGCCGCTTCAAGGTCCGCTTTGAACGGACCATAAAATCGCTCAAGCATTTCCACCCAATCGGCATGTTTTTCCTCGATGTCGTCAAGCTGCTGTTCCATATCCCGCGTGTAACTGACTTGAAGAATCTCTGGGAAGGCTTCGATCAGTTTATCCGTCACGACTTTGCCCAGATCGCTGGCATGGAATCGATTTTGGATTTTTTCGACGTATTTGCGTGCCTGGATGACCTGAATGATCTGGGCGTAAGTGCTGGGCCTACCGATACCCTCGGACTCCAGCTTTCGGATCAATGAGGCTTCCGTATATCGCGGGGGTGGCGCTGTAAAATGCTGTGTCGGATCCAAATGGAACAGCGCAAGTTCCTGCTCCTGAGCAATCTCCGGGAGCACCAGGTCCTCAGAATTATTGGGAACTCCGAGGATCCTATAGTACCCATCGAAAACAAGCCTGCGGCCGGTCGCGCGGAAAACCATTTCAACTTTGTCAGCCATTCCGGATATCAGAACGGTGGTTGCGTCCCATTCAGCCTCCGTCATCTGGCAGGATACGAACCGGTCCCAGATTAACTTGTAGAGTTTATACAGCTGGTCATTCAGTGAGGAACGAACGCGATCCGGAGTTAGGTTCACATCGGTAGGCCGTATTGCCTCATGGGCCTCCTGTGCAGCTTTGTTTGAGGACGAAAAAACGTTTGCCCTATCCGGCAGATATTTATCTCCAAATTGTGAACTGACAAATTGCCGCGCCATTCCAATTGCCTCACCGGTCAGGAATGTCGAATCGGTTCGCATGTAGGTTATCAGACCGACTGAACCCATACCATCGATGGGCACCCCTTCATAAAGGGCCTGAGCGAGGCGCATGGTGGAATGGGCGGCAAAACCCAGGTGTGTTGAAGCTGTTTGCTGAAGTGTGCTGGTGATAAAGGGTGCAAAGGGTCTGCTTTTGGTCCGTTTGGTCTGAATGGATTTCACTCGCCATTCCGGCCCGTTGCGCAAGTGACCGCTGAGAACGATCACGTTTTTTGCAGCCCCCCCGACTTTAGGAACCTGTTCTTCGGCTTTCCCATCCAGCACAAACCCTGCAAGCTGCGCAGCTGTCAGCGCAGCATTCATTTCTGCCGCCTGGAATTTCTTTCCACCAATCTCAGTCAATTCCGCTGCGATGCAGTGATGTTCCGTCAACCAGGCATTCTTTTCACGCATTGGTCGCCCATTGGCTTTTCGCCCGTTTCGAGTCTCCGGTGCCTCCGCCAGCCAATGATGCCAGAGCTCCGCCTTGGCAGCCGCCTCGACCAATTCGGCGGTAAAATACCCGACGAGTTTCCAATACTCCGCAGGCACGAATGCCTCGATTTCTCTTTCACGTTCAACGACCAGTCTGACGGCAACGGATTGCACGCGACCTGCGCTGAGTCCTCCTGCAACTTTTCTCCACAGCAGGGGCGAAACTTGATATCCCACAATCCGGTCGAGGATACGCCGCGCCTGCTGCGCATTGACTCTATTCAAATCAATTCCGCGTGGATTCTGAAACGCTTTTTCAATTTCTTTCTTGGTGATGGCATTAAACACCACACGCTTGGCATCCTCATGCTTGAATCCGAGTGCCTCGATCAGGTGCCAGGCAATCGCTTCCCCTTCGCGATCGAGATCCGTTGCGAGCCATAGCCCCGAAGCCTTCACGGCCGCCTCTTTTAACGACTTAATTGTTTTGCCTTTACCGCGGATCACTTGGTAAGTCGGTTTGAAGTTATGCTCGAGATCGACCCCCGGCACCGGGTCCTTGATACCCTTTGGATTTTTGTCTGGAAGGTCGCGGACGTGTCCCACGGACGCCATCACCAGGTAATCAGTGCCCAGATACTTGTTGATGGTTCGCGCTTTTGCAGGTGATTCTACAATCACCAATTGTTTGCCGGTTGAATCGGCCCTAGCCGCGGTTTTTCTTTTCTGAATTGCTGCTTTTTTCTTCGCCATTGGTGTTTTCTTTAAAAGGTTTGGATTAAACTCATTTTAGGTTCTTTCGTAACAATTTAGATTTTTGAAAGAACTCTTGAGCAGAACAACAGGGGCCGTTGGGATCTCTTTCAGAAGACCGCAAAGCCCTCCCTCACTCCATGGAACGGCAGCTGGGCCTCAAAACTCAACCCCGGACAGCCCCGGAAGGGAATCGCTGTTGCAACGTCGGTCTTCTCTGCCTTTACCGAGCTGCCTATTTCGGGATTGGGGGCGTTCACCGTGTAGTGTAGAGTTTGTGTTGCGGTCTTCTGAAAGAGATCCCAACGGCCCCGATCGCCGTGTTTCAAAAATCTAAATTGATACCCGAATTTGATATAATAAATACGAAACGGATGTACTGTCCATAGTTCTTTTGGATGATACGTTTTCCTGCCTGAATTTCCAGTATTTCACCGCTCTTTGTTGGAAGGAACCACAGGGTGGCCCCCAAACTCGCGACGAAGGGCTGCGACGACTTTGTCTGAAAAGGAGTCCGCCACCTGTGAGCGAAACCGCCGCATCAACGATAAGGTGATCACCGGTGCAGACACTCCGCTTTCCACGGCCTGCTGCACCGTCCATCTGCCTTCTCCGGAATCCCCCACGTATCCGCTGATCTCGGCCAATGTTTTGTCTTTTGCGAACATGCCTTCGGCAAGCTCCAGTATCCACGAACGAACCACACTCCCCTGGTTCCAGAGATGAGCGATTTCTGAATAGTTGAATGAATCAGCGTATGGTGAGGATTCCAGAATATCAAATCCCTCCCCGTAGGCTTGCATCATTCCGTACTCGATGCCGTTGTGAACCATTTTCACAAAATGCCCCGCGCCGACGGGTCCGCAATGAAGATAACCCTCCTTGGGTGCCAACGTTTTGAAAATGGGTTCAAGAAATCGGTAACTCTCCTTTTCGCCGCCGATCATGAGACAATAGCCGATTTTAAGTCCCCAAATGCCTCCGCTGACGCCTGCATCTATGAACTTAATCCCCTTCGCTGCGAGCAGGTCCGCCCGCCGAAGGTCGTCTTTGTAGTAAGTGTTTCCGCCTTCGATTATGATATCATCCGGTGAGAGAATCTCTTTCAGCCGTTCGATATGCTCGTCAACTGCGCGGCCCGCAGGCAGCATTATCCAAACGACGCGTGGTGACTGAAGCTTTTCCGCAACCTCTACCAGTGAGTAGGCCCCAATGGCCCCTTCTTTCGACATTTGGTCTGTTTTGTTGGGCGTCCGGTTGTAAGCGATGACGTCGTGTCCACCCGCTAAAAGCCGCTTTGCCATATTCATGCCCATTCGTCCCAATCCGATCATGGCGATTTGCATTTTTTTCTCCTTCTTGCTTGTGTTCAAAAGTTGCTATGACGTAACGCATACGCGCTCAGCGTTCGGCGCTGGACCCCCCGAGCAGCGGAGGAATGGGAGGCAGGATTTCAACGCGCCGAATTGATACAATCGGAAATATTCCATGGCTCATTTTGGATCCAGCTGGAGCTGATGGGCGCCACGCAGGGCGGCGCCCCAAAGACCGCTTTCTTCATTCGAGTTTAGGAATACGGGGATATGTTTCAATACATGGAACATGTTCGTCTCTGCGCGATGAAATTCGTTCAAAAATGCTTCATGCGTCACAAGGACGGGGGTTTTTGCGGCAACGCCACCCGCAATGTACACCCCGCCTCGGGCGAGAAACTGAAAGGCATAGTTACGACACACCCGGCCATAGAAACGCGCCATCCAATGCAGGACTTCAGAATTTTCATTGAGCCGAGATGCCACCTGAGCCGGCTCCAATTTCTCTCCGGTTAGGAATTGGTGCAGCAGACTCAAGCCCCTGCCGGATACGACGGTTTCGGTTGTGACATATGGCGCCTCCACCCTTTTCAGCAGAAACTTCAGGTAACCGAGTTCCTTTTCCGACTCGAAGGGGAATGAAGCGTGACCCCCTTCGGAGGGAAGTGGCACATAGCCACTACCGTCACAGGGTAACAGGGCCGCTTGTCCCAAACCCGTGCCTGCACCAATCACCACCAGTGGAGCTTCCGGGCGAATATCTCCGGGTACAATCAGTCGGGCGGATTCAATCACCGGAGAGCGGCAGGCGAACGCTTGAGCCACAAAATCATTGATGAGTTCGCATCTTTTCAATCCGAATTCATCACGGAGGTTGGAAACATCGATCCTCCATGGGATGTGAGGCGGTTTGCTGTATGTCCCCCCCTCAACCGGTCCGGCGACGGCGAAAACCGCCGCCTCAACCTGATCAAAGGCAAGAGAGAAAGCGCTTGATTGAAGGCGGTAAAGCAGCTCAGGAAATGATGCGGCATCCCGTGTTTTGAGCCATTTGGATTCGACGAGTGAAACCTGATTGTCGGATTGACAGGTAAAGTGAGCAAACCGGCTGTTGGTTCCCCCAATATCCGCGGACAGTATGTTTCTCATGGGTAGGTTCTTTCAACGGGCACGAAGTGCCCGCAACTGCCAAGCGCCACCGTCATGTGGCGTATCGTGTTTGCATTAACGGTTCAGATTCGAATCATAGCATAGATACGCGATCTCGCTGGTATCGATGTCCTGAGGGAATAATTGTTTCTTTTGATCCTAATACGAATAGTGTGTCGGGAATTCAAGAATATTTTTCGCGTAAGGAAAGTTTCTGTTCCGGGGTCGTCGGTCTTTTCAGGTCAATTAGAAAGCGCAAAGCGTGTTCATGGTTTCGAGGCGGGGTATATCCGCCAAGAACCTTGTACGTCTTGGAAGTGATAGCGGATTCACCATCGAACTGCACCTTGGGGTCACCAGAAAGGTAATCCGGGTCGATGGTCGCCAGCTTGGTCTTGATGTCGAATCGGTCCTTGAACCTGTCAACATCGGTCAGGAAGTCATACGGGGTTATCAATTACATCATCTCCTTGGTCAAATGACTACTACTCTGCGGATTCGGTGCTTATGCTCTCCCCCGGCGCTCAACGGCATCTCCCAGGTGTGTTCGGAATACTTTGCGTCGACTCCTAGAGCCGGGTGGGCTACGGTATAAACATCATTATGGCTGTGATACGGGGCAAGTCCTGTCTTGAATTCGACCGCCTCGTAAATCTGACTCGCATTGAACGCCAACC
>JAWOGN010000389.1:0-3865 GCA_046496815.1 Desulfatiglandaceae bacterium | reverse complement strand
CAGGATTCGTGTACCCACTCATATTAAATCCCTTGGGTTTGTTTTGATTCGAATGAAAAAAGCTTCGGATCCAGTCCGGATCAATATCCAGGCTTCCATAACCCAAAATGAACGCATCGAAATCCTGTTGGGTCTTCACCTGCTGGATCAAGGCCCCGAATGCCATCGGCTTGGCGGAGGCCGGGATGCCCACATCCCTCAGCCACTCCTGGATGATGACCCCGCTCATGGCGCGGAGCGGGTCATAGTCGGCGGGCGGCGTCAAGATGGTGAATTTTTCCATGGGTTGACCGTCGGGTAGCCGGATGCCCTCGCCCTTGACCACATTTCCGGCTGTGTCGACCGGCGGGACGTCCCAGGTATAGCCCGCCGCTTTCAACATATCGTAGGCCTGTTTGACCCGTTCCTCACGGGGAAGGCCCGTCCCGTATTGCGGCAAATCCGGGCAGTGCCAAAACGTGTTGCCCGGCGGGACGATGGACGTCATCGGCCTGCCGTGTCCTTGAAGAATTCGGGAAATAATGAAATCCTTGTCGATGAGCACGGCAACGGCCCGTCTGAAATTCGCGTCACTAAATGGTGGTTTTCGGACATTGAAACCCCAGTAATAAAGGGCGCTTCTTTTGTTGGAAAACAGCTTAATATCCCGGGCTTCTTTGAGGTCTTCGAGGTAGCCCGCCTGAATCCCCCACCAGAACATGTCGATCGTCCCCTTTTTCAGCGCCAGGATCGCGGCATCGGATGTGCCGTAAAACTTGAAAATAATCCCGTTGATGTAAGGCCCCAGCACTCGATTGTTGATTTTTTGGCCTGTGCCGAAAAAATGCCGGTTTTTCTCAACAAATACATAGGCCCCCTGTTTCCACTCCTTCAAGACAAAAGGACCGCTGGCCACCGGTTTTTCTATCTTCCGATTCAGCAGTGTTGTAAGCGGTTTTTCGGTTTTTTTGGCCGCTTCCGCGAGCTCGAACCACTCCTTTTTCTGCACGATCGGCGTCATTAAGGTCCGGGTCGTGAAGACCGCCATGGGCTTGTCCAGATAGAATTTCACGGTGTGTTTGTCGGGGGTTTCAATTTTCTTGACGGATTTCCAGCGGGAGGCATGTCTGGGCATGTTAAACGCTTTGATGATCTCTCCGGTGTAAGCCACATCCTCAGAGGTCAGCTCCGAACCATCCGACCATTTCGCCGGCCTCAGCTTCACCGTATAGGAAACGGTTGCTTCATCATAGACCGGAAGCTCTTGTGCCAGCCACGGGATCAGTTCCAGGGTTTCCGGATCGCGCTCATAGAGTCGCTGGTACATCAGAGAGAGGAGCCTGCCGGACCATCTGTCGCTTGCCAGCCAAAAATTGAGCGTTTTGGGTTCTTGCAGAAGCCCGATTTTCAGGATGCCGTCGGCACCTGCCGGGGTGGGAAAAACCCCCAGAGTCAACATGGATATTGCCAGGAAGCCGGAAAAAAGCATCATCCCGGCACACCGACGGTTCAAATTAAAGCGGGATACTTTCATTGTCGTCACCTTTCCTTTCTTCACCGGTTTTCTTTAAATTTTCCACGAAACCGCGCTTAAAGCAGCGGTAAGCCGTTCGCTCAATGCGTCGGCTCTGCAAGCGGATCTTTCGTTCTCTCGCCCACTTTGTATTCGATGAAATCCACGACGTTTGCTTCGAGCTTGGTATGGTTCAAACGGTTTATCCGCGGGATCCCCCCCGGGCTCACGCAATTGATTTCCACCAGTTTATCGCCAATCACATCGATGCCCACGAAAAAAAGTCCGTCCGCGATCAGTTTCTGCTTGATGGTGCTGCAGATCTTTCTTTCGCCCGCGGTGATTTCATGTTTGTGGGCCGTCGCCCCGGCATGGATATTGGTCCTAAAATCCCCCTCAGCCGGTTGTCTTCTCATGGCGCCCAATATTTCGCCATTCAAAAGCAAAATCCTGACATCCCCGTCTTGTTTTACCTGGTTCAGATACTCCTGCACCATGATAGGTTCCCTTTCGGGATAGGGCCGAAACGCACGCACATAATAGTTGATCAGCGAAATCAAGTTCTCCTGGTCCTGTGTACTGACTTTGATGACCCCTTCACCGCCGAATCGCTGAAGCGGTTTCACGACCATGGCGCCGCCGAAATCATCGATAACTTTCTTGAGTCGATTCGGATCCCTGGACACATGGGTCTCGGGTATGATGTGCGGGAAATTCAGCGTGTACAGCTTGCTGTTACCGAGAACCTGCCCCGTGGTGCTGTTTATCATAAACACCTGGTTGTTGATCGGCGCCAGGAATTCCATGGTCTGATAGATCAGGGGTGGATTCTTCCTCAAAAAAAGCGCGTTGAGATCGGTCACGCTCTCAAATATCAACTCATCTTTTTTCAAGCATTCGATCAGGCGTTGCCAGTATGCCACCATCGACAGGTTCGGTTCAACCGTGATATTTCGCATCCTTGCCAGCACTTCCTTGCCTCGCACATACAGGTCGTGAGGCTCCAGAAAGAAGACGGCGTGACCCCGCTGGTTGCATTCATACATCAGGTAACTGGTGGTTTCGTCCATCGGACTGATGGACTCCAACCTGTCCATGAGGAAGGCTATTTGCATGGCCGCTTTCCCGGGACTTGATGTTCGTGTGTCATTTTCAATGCCCTTTTCCGTGTCCCTTTCACAGGAGGGGCTGAGAAGGGGTTTCCCTGTCGAGGTGGGAGACCCGTGGGAACCTCCATGTGCATACTGAAACAATCGGGATATGGCGCTCTTGAAAAAACTTCATTTTTTCGCTCATAGCATAACTGCCGTGACAAAGCAACGAACAACACCGCCCGAATACTTGCCGACCGCTTATATCAAATCATCAGGCGCGTAAACAATAATCTGCGGATTTCAATTGAGTTCAACCCGCGAGCATTTTATGAATCGTCCGGACCAGGTCATCCCGACCGCGTTTTTTGAGAAGCGGGATCATCGCTTCATAAAAGGGTTCGCGATGCCGGATCCGTATATTGAAACTCGACAACAGCTCCGGAGAGACGTCGTTTTCCTCAAACGCTTTCGTTTTGTCAAGCATTCCCAGGGCAATCAGCTCGGTCATGGTGCGAACGCACTTCTCACACCGCCCGCAGTTCAGCCGATCCGGCACATTTGCCAGACACACCCGAAAGTTTTGAAAAGCGACGGGCCAATCCGCCACGATTTTCAACTTGTCCAGCCTAGACAACTGAACGTCTCTGTGCTTGATTCTCAGTTCCCAGGTGGAGTACTCCGGATCGAGGAGGGGATGGGAACCGCAGGGGGCCAAATTGGGGATGTCATAGGAGGCCGCAACATAGACGAGATTGAGTCGGGAATCAAAGGCGTGGGCCACCGAGGCAAGAACCGCCCCGAAGAATTTGTCCAGCCACAGGGCTCTGTCATCGCATAGATGACGAATATTTGTGTAAACGGGTATCAGGCTTACTTTCGCATCTTCGGCGACTTTCAACATGGCGGCTCTGGCCCGGTCGAAGACAGGGTATTTCATGCCCCGTTCCACCACGCCGCCGATGTCAAACCCATGAATGATCAAACAGTCTTTGATGGATCCGGGATGGTGTTCCGGGAAATTCATTCGGTTGATCCGAAGCGCCGCGAGGGAGTCCATCCCTCCGGACAGGAACAATCCGGCGTGCCGGTCTTTTCTGAGAGCCTTTGGAGCGGGCCTGGTTCTCATTTCCAGTTCCAACGGCGCATAAGCCCCATGGGACCATTCCTTCATGAGCCCCATGACCGTTTCCAGGCCTTCCCGGAGCGTCGGGCAAATTTCGGCATCCAGGAAAATCCGTTTTTCCCCCCGGTGCATGGCGGGCAGAAGGCATCCGACCAG
>JAWOGN010000387.1:0-28309 GCA_046496815.1 Desulfatiglandaceae bacterium | reverse complement strand
CGATACGCCGTCAAACAGTTTTGTGGGACTGCATCGACTCATTCTTAACGATAGGTAATTTCACAAAGACTAAATATCTAGATGGGGTCTGTTAATGAACTGTTAGCAAACAATTAGGGTTTGGTGATATCATTTTCCATTCAAAATCATCCCCAAGAAACTCATCAAGTCCTTTGTCATTCCGGACTTGATCCGGAATCCAGGTTCCCTTTCGTTATTCCGGGCGTGATCCGGAATCCAGGTTTCCATTGGAGTCCGGATGAAAGGGGGATCTTCGACGGGGATCCATGGAAATGCAGGAGGAGAATTCCACGAGAGCAATGAGATTAAAAAAACGGAGTTGCGTATGATTAAGCCGGAGGGCGTATTACAGAATCATTTCAGCAGGTCCACGGCTGAGCCGAGCAGCCTACTGAGTTGGCCTTGGTAAGCTTTCAATCTGTCTCTATCGTGAACAACAGAACTGGGGTCTTTACTCCCTTCAAGCCACTGAGTATATATTTTATCAGACAAACCCGAGTCGATTCGTTTCTTTAGCACGGCAATCCTACGGGTCAGCCAGTTTTTCTTGGCTTCTTCTGTGTTTGGTAATGGATCAAATGGTGTTGCTTTTAATGTCACCGGTGGATTCGTCTCGCTACTAGCCAGTTCGATCTGTTCTTTTAGGTCCACCGGTGGATTCGTTTCGCTACTAGCCAGTTTGACCTGTTTGTTTCCTTTGGCATTGTATGTGAAAACGGTTGCCTGGCGGATTTCTGGTACATTGAAAACGATGGCATGGTTGTATCCCCTTAATACAGAGCGCAAAACCTTTTCAATTTGTCGTTCGTCAAAATCGAGACGTATGCGCTGTGTCGGATCAATAGTCTCAACAACATAGATTTTAATATAGGCCAATTGCGACAAATTTTCCAGAAAATCGATCAGTGGAATATTGGTTGCTTCAACGGTAACTAATCCATTTTGATAATCCAATTCTATATCTGCATAACTCGATGAATTCACAGCGGGGAATGCAGAAAGCAAAGAAAAGATAAAGGCGACAGTACTGAAAGCTCCATATCGCATATTTTGACCTCCCTGCACCATTTTCTCAGTGCTCTCATTTCTTTCCTCAAACCCGAGAACTTCAACGGCAATGCATTTGGTTACCATCGATTTGGTATACTCTTCCATTCCTTCTTCGGCACTTTTCATGCTGCTGAGTCCTCGGCAATTTGGCTGGTCTCAGATACGCTTCCTGCGTCGGCCAACGCGCGTTTCTGCATAGATCCTGTCATCCCATTTGTTTTTATCTATCGGCCCGGTGCCCGTGGTCCGGATTGCACTGCCGGCGGCATCATTCAACTGCATATGCACGTCCCGCCCTACGGTAATGTTAATATCGCCTATCGCGGATTGTATGGCGGCACTGTTCATTAGAATTATGCCCTGCTATGCCAATTTAATTATGCCATATTGGGGTTCTCCGTCCGTTGCATCATGGGATTTTTTTAGTTCATTTCATAGGTAAATTCATACGCTTGGTCGGCCTCGAACTCGCCAACGCTCTTTCCAGTGCTGTCTATAATGATATATTTATTATCCTTCAATTTTACGGTGGCCAGCCCGGCGCTAAAATTGCTTAAATCGGAAGATTTACAATCGGGGTGATGAAAAACGAACTTGCCGTGTTTATTAATGTAACCTGATTTTTTCTGCTCATCAGGGCCGGCGGCTTTCGCCAATCCATTGGAAAATGGTTCAGCGACAATCAAGTCGGGAATAATAACAAACTTCCCGGATTTATTGATAAAGCCGAATCTGCGATCGATTTGTACGGCGGCTAAGCCTTCAGAAAAAGATTTAGCGTATTCAAACTTCGGCTTGATAACAAATAGGCCTGATTTGTCGATGAAACCATATTTGTGATCATATTTTACAACAGCCAAGCCTTCCGAAAAAGATTTAGCATCTAAAAACATCGGCTTGATAACGAAGGTACCGGATTTATCGATATAGCCATATTTTGCTTCTATTCCTACACGGGCCAGTCCTTCTGAGAAGTGTTCGGCAGAACTATATGCGGGTTCAATCACGAGCTCACCTGATTTGTCGATAAAACCGTATTTGTACCCTATCATTACAGCGGCCAGGCCTTCAGAAAAGGAATAAGCATTTTCAAACTTGGGCGTAATTCTAAAAATACCCTCCGTGTTTATGTACCCGAAACGGCCTCCTAATTTGACGAGAGCCAAGCCTTCCTTGAACGGCTCAGCTTTTTCAAAAAAGGGTTCAATAACCATTTCACCGGTTTTATCGATATAGCCCCATTTCCCTCCATCTTCGATTTGCACCGGCGCAAGCCCTTTGGAGAATCCGTATGAAGCGCTATATCTTGGCTCTATAAAAAATTTGCCGGACTTGTCTATATAGCCGATTTTATAATTACCGGAAGATGCCGACTTCTTGCCGACTCTTGCCAGGGGAATTTCTCTATCACCTTGTGGTTTTTGTTTATTCTCTTTTTTTTTAAGGCCGGAATTAGATCCCTTGCGCCAGACGGTGCCGTGACTATAAATTGAAGAATTAATAATGGTAGAGGATTCGAATTCTTTACAAATAGTCTTTTTCTCATTTTTGTACTCATAACCAATCAATATTTTAGAAGTTGCAGAATCTCTGGTTACGTATTTATAAACTGGGACTTCAACCTTATCCGTTATGTCTTCCCATTTTAAACATTCTCCCTTTATAAAATCTTCTTCTTCGGAGCGCTTGTTCTTTGCTGTGAGAACAACCAAATCGCCACCTTTTATGGCCGCCTCCTTCAATAAGCGTGAGACAGAGTCCTCTTCATGAGAATATTGCGTGCATTTATCGCCAATGCATTTTCGAGTATCATACCAAACGTCGATATTTCCGATAGGCATGTAACCTTCCGCCAGCAGTTCATCTTCACTTCGAGTTGTAGCCCGTGCCGGTTCACTGCGGCTCTGCGGATCCTTCGGCAGAAATGAAAGAAATTTTACCTGCTCATTTGCAAATAGCGAATTACAAGTAATGGTTAAGAACAGGATGGTGAGACTGAAAAAACTGAAGAGCCTCCTGAAATTGATAAAATATATAGAAAATTGCATATTATCAATCACGGGGATTTCAAATTGTCTTTTTTGCATCGTAAAGTCTCCTTAATAGGATTTAGTCATCCCGCACACCCTGATCCGGCTCATCAAAACCGAGGACTTCAACGGCAATCCACTTCGGCACCAGCGATTCTGCGAGCGCTTTGGTATATGCGTCCATTCTTTCTTGAGCGCTTTGTACGGCGGCCGACTCCTCGGCAATTTGGCTGGCCTCAGAGACGCTTCCCGCACCGGCCAACGCGCCAAGATTGGCTGTAGGGCCCGTTTCCGGAACACCCACTGAACCCAGAGCAAAACTGATATTTTGTGCATTTAGGACTTCAGTTGCGCCTAAAATGACGTTACGCGCCGCTATTCCGGCTTCTCCGGCATCGATCACTCCCTCCGGCGCGAAAATATACGCATCACCAGCAGGTGGTGCCTCAAGCGGTCCTTGAAACCCATCCGGATCATACGTTAAGGTACGAATACCACTTCCGACTGAGGGAGGTTCCCATTGAATACGATAGCCGACAAGGTTGCCTTGATCGTCATATATGGCCTCGGTTTGGGGTGATCCCACATTAATAGCGGTTTTGGAGCCTCTACCGGCGTTAATATCTCCCTGATCGGACCATATGGTAATATTACCGCCTCTAAATGTCATGAGGCGGGATTCATTCACATTTATGTCCCCATTTGCGAAGATGTTAATTGCGCCTCCCTGGGAAGTGAAAACACCTGTTTCTTTTTGAGCGACACCTGGTTTTGCAATAACGGTCGAACCCACATTAAAATCTTCTTTTACAAAAATATAGATATCTTCATTTTCAGCGCTGGTATGGATGCTTGAATTGATCATTTCAATGTTTCCTGTGACCTTCGGGGATGAACTGGCTGCATTCAATGGTGCGATCCACTCCTCATTTGCCTGTGCCAAGATTTCAGCAGCCCCTGCTAAATCGCCTTTCGCCAATAGGACGCTGTACGCTTCACCGTATGCTCGAATGCCGTCAAAAAATGCTGCCATACCTTCTTCTCTATCAATTATATCTTCAACCTGGCACCAACCCGCCATCACAGCGAGGGTGCTGTTATCTTCACCAAGTTCGGAATAATAACTGTTTCCGACAGCTTGAATTCCCTCAGTAGTCCCAAGATCCATGGAACCGCCCGACTGCACAAGAAAAAGACCTCCACCGGCATTTATTAAGCCGGTTTTGCCCGTCCGGTCTATCACCGAATCCAGGACAATATCTCCTCCAGCCTGAATGATGGTTTTATCGTCGGAATGGACATTTTGCCCGAAGTAATAGAGCCCCTGAATATTACCACCCGCATTTACAACGGTCTCTTTGGCCGAAATAATCTTAATTTCCCGGATATCTCCAGTAGCGGTAATTGAAATAGGCAAACGATCGCGTTTATGCAGCACTTCTACGCCGGCATGCGCATCACTGCTTGTTTCGTCCAGCCATAACAAATCGTATGGGTCTCCACCTTCATTCCTTCTATATACGGCGTCGGGATCGAGATCCGACATGCGCAGCGTGGATCGACGCACATTGCTGGAACTGTCGATATAGCCAACAATGTTGCCACCGGCATGGACATTGAGGCTTCCGTATGGAGACGGTGCCAAAATAATGCTTCTCCCCAGAAGAATATCTGCACCGGCCGTGAGTGAAGCCGTGGGCGGCAGAACCGTATAGGCCTCATCATCTGCATAATTCCCCTCGCCGTACCAAAACTCACCGGAAAAACCAAGGTTTCCTCTTGAAGCCATCATGGATACGGACGAAGGCATTTCACCATAATCGTAGTCCAGCCAGCGCCGCTGGTTCTGCTCAGTGACATACTCGGCATATGTTTGCGGAAATCTTGGATTGAATACGGTTCCGAAATCGATCTCTCCACCTGCGAAAACCGTCACTTGCGCGTCACTCATCGCCAGGCTGGTAGCATAGGCATAATTGCCGGCCGTTTCGTTTCTATGCGGGCTGGTTATATTTCCCCCGGCAGTGATGTGACCTTCTCCGTTTGCCACCTGAAGATAGCCGGAAATATCGCCGTTGGTAAAAATGGATAAATCACCGGTTTTAAAAGTGCCCACCTGGCCGGACAGCCTTTCTCCGGCATTGACCGTTACCGATCCACCGGCCATGGTCGCAATGCCCGCCGTTGGTGTGTTTGTGAATTCATAATTTTTATAAAAGCTTTCTCCAAAATCGGCCGACCAAACATATGTATATGCCTGGTTCTCATCAACATTCAGGTGGATATTGTCCCAATATTTTAGATGGGGTGTAGGTGCTGCTTGGCCGTAGGTAGTCTTAGCCATGTAAAATGGAATGCGGTCAATCTGGTCTGCGCCCGCGTCAATATCCGCCAGGGCCACATTGCCCATGCGGAGTTGACCGTAAACATCCAGGCGAATGTCACCACCATCATGAACTTCATCGTATCGATAATCCGCGCCCCAACCATCCAGCGGGCCGATTCCGGTTGTCCGGATGGCGCCCCCGGAGCCGTCGTTCAGCTCGATGTGAAGGTCACGTTGAACGTTGATAGTGATATCCCCCAATGCGGACTGGATGGCCCCGTTGTTCATAATGATCAGATCCTGCCCGCAATCGCCTTGAATATCGCCGAAAAAAGTGCCGATATTGTATGTCATCGTGTCATTCACCATGAACCGGGGGGCGGGGTTATCTTCCGGCCAAAAATCATTCCAAGGATCGTACACGCGTGAGTAGCCGTAAAGAATGGTATCCCGTTTCGAGGCAAAGCGAATGGTGTTGTTTTCGGTATAAATCACCTGGTCATGGTTGATGTTCAGACTGCCGACACTTGAGTCGACATCGGATATGGTTGCCATCAGATCAGCGCTTGACAGATCAGATCCGGCCACAAGATTGAATGACCATGAAGCACTCAATTGCGCCGGCAGGTTCGTGTCAGTCAGAGTTTCTCTGGCATAGTCATCATATATATAATTGCCATCATCATCATAAAATCTATCGTCTACAGAGGGATGATCCACAAGGGAGTTGTTTAAATTGATATTTCCGGCGGCCCGCAGGGTGATATTGCCTGCCAGGGCGCTATAACCCAATTCCGTCAAATCCCATTCATCGGTCACTGTAATATCACCGGTATTTCTGATTTCAATACCAGGGATGATTTTGGATGCCCGGGCTTGTCCACCGGTCAGGGTAAGACCTGTGTTTATCGAGCGGGTGCTGACGTTGCCGGCATAGTTTAAAAAAGCATCGGCGTCCGCGTGATAGGTATTCTCAAACAAATTGCTGGTTATGCTGAATTCATCCGTGTCATACATATAGCGCCTTACCCCTTCAACAATCACCTTGGACGCGCCAATAACCTCGCCGGATAATTCCATATTCACATCGTCGTAGATGATGGTACCGTCATCGGGATTCGAGTCGATTTGAGCTCCTCTGAAATGGACAATGCCGCCGGCACCGGTATTGGAGGAGACATTAATTTGTGAGCCGGTGGAAAAACCTAATTGATTATCCACGGCATTCAGCCGTACTTGGCCGCCGGCGCCGTCTGAACAGCCGGCGCAGTCATTGGCGAGGATCGTCCCTCCAAGGGTCAAGCTGTTTCCTGCATTGATCGCCACCATTCCACCGTCGGGCCTATAGGCATCGCCCGCGGCGTTAATGGTACCGCTGATGGAGATGTCGCCCCTGTCAGCGGTTAAATTCACCTGATGGGCTTTTATGATCTCAGGGGCACCCAGATTGATGTTACCGGTACGCATGCGGACATGAATCTGCTCATCAAATCCATTTGCGCCGAGGGATTGCCATAAAGCTGTCATGGCCGTACTTTCCATCCCGCCGATATCCGTCAAAAACCGTCCCCCGGCTCCCCCTGAGCCGGATAGTGCCGATAGCCTGCCGTCAATGGTGACCCCGGCCTGGGCTGCCGAGAGAGACAGTGTCCCAGCGTCACCCTGTCCGCCGGCTGATACATCGATGGCGGCATCCGCCCCGATACCAATGGATCCGGTCTTAGATGTCAGCATTACGCGCCCGCCCGGCGCATAGTCGTTGCCGGAAACATCGATAAGGGCATTGCCTGAAAGATCGACGGCGTTACCCGATGCCGGCGCATCGGTGGCTGTGAGCGTCACCCATCCACCGGAAACATCGATCCATCCGCCATTGAAAGACACCTCATCGATCAATCCATCTTTCACACCGATGGTGGCGCCCTTAATTTCGATGATTCCCCCGGCGCCGTCGGTAGCGCGGCTATAGTCATCATCAGGCTTATGAATGAGGATGTCGCGATACCCTTTAGCTTCATTGCCGGCTTGTAACCTAAAATTGGCTGCTTCAAAGATGGTTTGATGATTTTCATCAACGGTTTCGTAATAGCCGGTGGTGAGCCGAGGCGCCAGGATGGTGGTATCGCCGCTGGTGGTCATCGATCCTTGGCCGATGAGTTTTATATCCCGGCCCGCCTTAAAAAGCACCTCGTCATATCCTTCCAGTATAATATTCCCATGCCCAATAATAATATCTTCCGCGGCCTCGAGTGACAGTTCGCCGTTTAGCGCCGCGGCGGTATCCGTGCCGGCATCACCGGAATTCAGCATATGGATATTCTGTGCGCTTATTTGGGTCGTGTAATTTTCACTATCCAGTGATGCGCCGTTCAGCACGGGCGTATCAAGGGTCAGGGTTCCGGTTACGCCCAACAGCGTTTCACCCAAAAAGGTAAGGCCTGCCTCAGCCTTAAACGCAACATCTTTGAAACCGGCGAACCCCTTTAGAGTACTGGGCAGATAAAGACCTGCCGAGGATTGATCCGTATGTTCATCGTTTGTCACAAAGATATTAGCGGTAGTGATTGCCAAAGTGCCCTGCCCGTTGGAACTCATCTCACTTGAAAATTGGGCGCTCTGTGCATTTATATCGATTCGCCGGGAGGCATTGACCGTTGAACCGGAACCCATTTCAAATCGCCCATCGGGTGTATTTATAATTACATGCCCCTCCCCTTGGCCCGACACTGTAATCGAGCTGTTTTCCTCCAGCCGAATCAGATTGCTCCCGGCTAATTGGATTACAGGTATTTCGAGATGGGCCTCTTCGGCAATGGTCACCGTTTCGGTTTTCGCCAATGTGCCGATGCGCAGTTCCCCTAAATTACTATCTGAAATGGTGGTATCCACAACCTGTGCGGTGTTTTGGTAGCTCACGATAAGATCGGCAATATCATTAAAATTATAGCCTGTACCTAAGGTCGATGTCGATTTAACCACGGCGCTCCGGGTTCCGCTTATGGTCAACAGGCCTCCGCGATCAGTGTGCAAACTGCCGTCCATCACCATTGTGTTGCTTAGAATATTCAGATTACCGCCCTTTTCCGCAGCCAACGCCTGAACCATGTAGTCACCTTGATTGATAACATCGACGGCCCGTCTGATGCTGTAAAGGTTCGGCGACTTGGAGGCAAAACCGGTACCTGACAATGCATCGCGGCCGACCAACACGGCATAGCCCTCATCGGTTACACTCGGGATGCCGGCGCGGTTGGCCGAACCCAAATAATGAACCACGAACGCATTGTCCATAAATGCAAAGGACGAATCCAGCAAGGGGTAGGTGCCTGCCGGCAGTCCGTAAGCGCCTTGTCCAACATAGATCGCAGCACCCGCTTTATGAATGCCGGGAACGATGACATAGGTATTTTCTGCGGCCAATGCGTTCTCAAGTCCGTTGATGCCCGGCTGGAAGTTACTAGCGTATATGCTGCCTCCTGCGGATGTGTCAATCATGGCGCCCGATTGCATGACCATTGTATCGCTATTGATATCTATGCTGCGTTCCGGGAGTGCATCGATATATTCCACGGGGTTGATCCTTAGTTCCCCGGTTTCTGTCCATGTAGAGGGTGTCAGTTTCTTTAACCATTCAAAGTCCTCAATGTAGCCATATTGAACATTGCTGTCGGCAGCAATGCTGGTCACACTGCCTTCTGCCAGAAAAACAGTATCCGCGTCCGCGCTGTCTAAATTTTGCAGTGATCTTCTAAAATGGATGCGGCCCAACGGAGCGGCCAGGTACCCGTGATGATCGATCTCCGCCGCGGCAAGGGTCAACGAACCTCCGGCGGAGACGATGGGGCCGTCAGCCGGTTTCCTTCCGCGTTCCGTAGTGATTCGCCCGGCGTCGGAGGCCAGGGTAAAATCGGAATATGTCGTGGGATAAATACGTGAAGCCTTCAACGTCAGATCTCCGGGAGTTCTCAATTTGCCTGTCCAAATCACATGTTGAATATTGTTGTCGTAATACTGCTCAGATGCCAGACTTATGTCAGCGCCGGCATCCAGCATGACCCTATTAAACCCGGAAACCGCCATGCTGCCCGTGACGTCGATGAAAGTAGCGGAAAATGAGAGCAGAGATGGCTCCTCCGCAGCCGATAACGGTGCATGGTCCCCAACCAAGGCCAAATCGTACAGCTGACTCTCAATATACGTTTCGTATTTATCCCATTTATTGGTCAGGTTAATTGCATTCGCCTTGAAAGTTACCGATGCATTATCGATCCCCCGAATCTGGGGGGCATCCAGGGTTAGACTTCTGTGGAGTTCCACATCCATATCCCCTGAAAAGCTCAGTTCTTTGAGGCTGCAAAGTGCCAGGGTGTCAAATCCACCCGCCTTGAGGAGATCCGCCATGCTCTGATCAACAATTATTCCTTCCTCCCAATTGGTTCTGGTGATGGACAAAGCGGCTGCATGGGCCTGGGGATGATAGGCGTGTCCATTGATATGACCGTCCAAAACAAGATTGTTATAATAGATCAACGAGAGGCTGCCGGCATCGGCTGCGACTTTATCGGTGTAAATGGTGTTGTCTGATCCATAGAATATACCGGCCACCGGCTCCGACCCGGAGAGATCAATTATTGAGCCGGGCTTCATGAGGATATTGCCGTAATTTTCTGCAACAATCTTCACGGAGCCGCCATTTAGGCTGTCATAATGGCTGCCTACATATGGAATTGTCGATCCCGGCACCTTGCGGTTATAGGCGGATACGTCGATGATGCTGGTTTCATGCAATGCCACGCTGCGATCATAACCGGTGGCCTCCACCGTTACGTTTCCGGACGGCGCTTTAAATGTGCCCCCAATCTCAGCCACCAACCCCGACAGCTCGATGCTCCCTTCGGGCGCCACTTCAATGCTTGCAGTGGGGACCATCACCACGGATTCGGTACCGTTAGTATAATCAATTGAATCGCCCTCTTCGATTGTAACTCCAGATCGGCCCGTTATGGATGTCTCTCCGAGATAATCAAGGGGAACGGCGATATATCCATCATTATCCATAAACATTCGCCCGGATGCATTCTCTACCAAAACCCGGTTGACCGCCGGGCTGATCACATCAATCGATTTCGCGGAAACAGAGCCTGGTGTGGGAGAGGCTGTCTTTACGCATGAGGGCATCAGCGTAACGCCGTCGGATAATGTTAAATCATGACGGCTGTAAAGAGAAATGTGTGCGAATCCACTCTCGGATAGTTGATCGTCTTGAAAAACCATCTCCGTTTTCATATCTGCGAAAGATCCATCCTGAAATGTATTCAGGTCATCATCGACCCCAAATTTCGATGGGAGTCTCTCTCGTTTTGGCTTCACAGTGATTTTGTCGGCATGCAGGGTAATACGGCCTCCGGCTTCATAATCAAGGGAATGGCCCCGCAAATCCGCATCCACCACCAGTGTGGACCCTCGCAGCGTTATCGAACCCGCGCTTCCGGCAGTGATGGTTGCATCGGTATCGATCTCGTAGCCGGCGCTCACATCCATTATCGCGCCCGTCTTTAAAATGACCTCAGCGCCGCCTGGCGTAGAAGCACCTACTGAGATATTCCCGCCGTCGATGTATCCATGTCGGATGTTACCTAATTCCCCTGCCAGGGAATTGTCGATGCGCTCTCCCGCGGCCGAGATAACGGCACCGTCGGCCATAAAGAAACGTTCGTTCATGACAACCCTTCTATCGGCCTCTGGACTCGTCGGCGAAGTTATGGTGTCCTCGATCGAAATAGCCACATCGCCACCAGGGATGTTGATGGTCCCCTGTAGATCCATGGCACGGGCCTTCAACGCCAGCTTAGCCGTCACAGTATCCTTGTAAACCGAAGGTTCATACGCACCCGGGGTGGAATTGATTCGCAAACCGCCGGGCTTCAAGACCAACACGGCATCTTTTTCCACCATGATTTTGGTGGTGGCCTCGATCCTTAAATCGCTCAGTCCGGCGCTATTCAATCTTTCAGCAGGAAGAATACTTCTATAAAGCGTTCTTCCTCCGGCATCCTGATACTCGGAACGATAGGCCGCAGCGCCATCCATTAACGCGGTATCGACATTGAAATCTGTAGGTAGCGCAGGGACATCCCTTGCAATCACCACTTCATCAGCGCCATATTGTATTAGAACCCATTCCATGGTAACGTAATTCGGGCCGATAACTAACTCCCCGCCTCTGGGTGCTCTGACACCTGCTGCCATTTGAACTGCATATGGGCCGTACATGACCTCCGGAAGCATGGTTATTGTCTGATAGTAGCCACGCGTGGCTGAACCATCAAGCCGACCATTTAAAGCGATACCCCTGGCCGCCATCGTCAACGTACCCGCATCGTCACCTCGAATAAACCCATCCCTATATGAAAGAAGTGGATTAGTACCGCCTGTGTAAAGCCCGCAATAGGCTTCTTTTATCCCGTATCGCTCATAAACCTTCTCTTGCAGGTTGATCACGGTATCATATTTAAGGTACGTTGGTGCATTGCTGATATCATAGATATGGTTGCCGGAGACCAGCTTGGTGCTGCTGTAGTGCCCGGGCAAAACGGTCGTACCGCCCCCCGAGAAGTCTAAGGTAGCCGGCGCCTTTCCATCACCCTCCCCCATAACGATGATTTCACCTTCCACGGCATTCAACACAATGTCACCCCCATCCGTAGCCATCTCACGCGCGGTTGCGAACTCGCCATTCAAATGGGCAGACAAATCACCAATGCTCGATCCCTCTTCCGGTAAAATCTCCACCGTCGCCCCAAACAAAACCCCGTCTTTCTGGACAAAATCATTTTTCAGCTCCACACTGTTCAGCTGGGCCGATATGGTGGCTTCAGCCGCTCTCCTGCTCACCCATTCACCGCTGACATCCAGCCGGCTGCCTCTATCCAAGTAGATTTTGTCACGTGCGCCCATGGTAATGGTGCCGGAAGCCGCTGCGGCCTCACCGCAATGCTCAATGGTATGGGTGACGGTTCGCTTGTTCTTAATCACATTGCGATCGCCGATACGGACTTCATTGGGTTGATCCAGCCCGGCCATGTCGATCGTGCCGCCTGTGAGTTCAAAACTCTGGTGAACTTCTTCGGGATCATCGCTGACCGGCGATTCAGTGACGCTTTTCGGCCCGGTATAGACCTTGTCGGAGGCATGCAGTTCAATACGACCGCCGTTACTGATGGCCGTAATGGAACGAATGTGGCCGTTTTGATTAACATTGCGGCCATAGAGGCCGGCTACCCCGCCATCGGCGGAAATGCGTCCGGATTCATGATTGACGGCCGTGCCCTTTTCGCCGGGCGTTACATAGGCGTGAGGTAGAATTCTGTCCTGCGTTTCATACGCCGGGTCCAAAAGGAGCATATGAACATCTGTTGCGGCGGCCAGGGCAACCTGACCCAAGGGGGCGTCAATGGAACCGGCATTTTCGACATCCGGTGCCGTGAGATAAACGAATCCTCCCGCCCCGGCCTGGATATCGCCATGATTGGAAACCACGCCGCGGGCATCATCGCCGGTGAAATGCAGGTTGTTTGCCAAAAAGTCTTGCTGGGCGATGTCCAGCGATGCCGCCGCAAGAGAATGGACATTAATCTGGGAATCCGGACCAAAAAGAATGCCATTTTGATTGATTAGAAATACCTTTCCGTCGGCGGTCAGTTTTCCGAATATCCGGCTGGGATTCTGATCGTAGATACGATTCAATGCCGCCCAGTCGGTTTTGCCCTTCTGGTCAAAATGGGTCCAGGCTTCTTTACCGATATTGAAGGATTTCCAGTCGATGACGGCCTTGGGTTCATTTTGATGCACAATCAACTGGTTGTTCTGGGGCCGGCTTAAACCGGCTACGCCCTGTACCAGGCCATCCGGCTTGATTTCGGGGAGGGAATTCGAAGGTACTTTAGGAAGGTTGGATCCGCTGCCGTAAAATCCGGGGATTCGCGGCTGTTTAGCGAGTAATGCCGGCGGCAGCATGAGCTGCGCGATTAAAAAGATCGCCAACGCCATGCGATATTTTCCGTGATGACTGTTCATTCTCAACGCTCCCTTTTCAAGCAGTAAAAAAAGCCCGCAACTCATCTGTATCCAGATGTTGCGGGCTTTCTGGTATCTGCCTGTCGCGGATCAGCAAAGTACCCGAGAATCTAAAATTTTGGGATATATTTCTTTAAAAAAGGTCTAAACTACGTATCAAAATCGCCGACCCAAGTCAATAGCGCTTGCCGAAAAGAGCAGACAAAAAGGAAGCCTTCCCCAAAAACGCCTTTGCAGACACTTGTCATACTATCCGAGGCTTCTCTCGCTCTATCCAAATAAGATGCTGAACCGATCGTCCAATGAATCAATGAATCCGGCACTCTGATCAGAGAGAGGGGTCAGGGATACGTCGGGTCTATGTCTCTTCTTTCATTTGGCTTTTTGCCTTCAGCTTCGCCCCTATTTTGACATCATTGAGCGCCTTTTCTAACGCAGCCTTAAACTCATTGGCCGGTCGGAAGCCATCTATTACCTCAATTTTGTTATACCCGGCATCCAGCAGAACGGTCATGGGAAATCCGGTCTGCTCGTATAATTGCTTGAGATCACTCTGCTCGTGCGAGTCCACCTTTACCCAGACAAAGTCGTCTTTCATCATCTTGATCCTGGGATCCTGGAGGGTCGTATCGAACAGTTTCTTGCTGTAACCGCACCAGTCCGCATACAGCACCAGGACGGCCGGCTTTTTCATTTCTTCAATGGCTTGCATGCCCTTTTCATAATCCTCAATCCACTGAATATTCAGATCGGAAAATTCAGCGGCTTTGGTCAGATCAAGCACCTTGAGATCGTACACAAGATTTTTGCCGGCCAAGGGATCATTGAAATCCACGGTAAATTTTAGGCTGTCCACGGCGATCACTCGCCCCTTTCTCTTACCAAGCTCGAAGTTGGCGCCCAGCTTGGGCGTGAGGTGCAAATGAATGTTATCGTCAATCACCTTCATGCGGGTTTTGCCAAAAACATCATTAATCTCTTCTTCCACCGGGAAGAGTTTCAGGACAGCTCCCTTCTCGCTCACATCGACAATTTGAGCATTAACATACGCATTGTAAGACACTGTTTTATCCTTAACCGGAAATCCGCCGAATCGACTGGTGTATTCCCGGGCGGGCATTGTCACCGTTGCGGGGATTATCCTTGTGCGGTCATATTGGAACACCTGTTTCATGTCGCGCATACCAAAGGCGTTTTGGGGCGGCACGACGACCTTCTGCTGGTCTCCCTTCTGGAGTCCCAATACCGCATGTCCCAGACCGGGGAAATCCTCCTGGCCACCGGCAATGATGGTTTCAGGTCCAAAGGCATCCTGCCAAAATCCCTTAATTGTCTTCTGGTCGGGATTTGAGGCAATGTCCGCATCTGTGGTTCGCAGAAGCTCTCCTGATTCCAATGTGGCGCTATAGGCAACGGTCACAATGTCACCGGTCTCCACCACTTTAAAGTGTTCATCCTTTTCAATGGATGATTGGGTTGGTGTCTCAGTCGCGGTAATTGCCGAAGCCGGGGGATTTGCACCGGCAGCGTCCTTTTGCGTTGCTTGCATGGAGGGTGTAAGCGGCCTATCAAGAGCTTTTACCGCCACATCGCAAGTCAATGTCCTGCCGCCGAAAGGATGATTGTAATCGACGCGGAAAGTGCTTTCACCCACCTCGGCAATTTGCCCAACGATAACCCCGAGCTTTACCAGATCCCCTTTTTGCATTTCGATCTCAGTTACGAGAGAATTCCCCTTATCACGTACGATCACCGGACCAAATGGCCCCTCCAGGGGTATTTCCGACTCGGGTGCGAAGTGGACCTCAACCTCGTTCTCTCTTACGGCAACCACCTTACCTTCAATACCGAAATTCAGATTCACCGGCTCCCCGAGAGCCGCCTTGCTTCCAGTCATGGCAGTGAAGATCGACTTGTCATATATCTTCTTTTTAGGTAGAGACTTGGTGCGCGCAAGCTGTATCTCACGCTCGCTAGCAGGCAGGTGGTCCTGGGTTTCAGCATACACTTCGAGGGTTCGCTCAGTTCCAATGGGCCAGCTCACTGCCTCCCCTGCAAGTTTTTTCACCAGCACATCCTCCAGATACTCGAGCGAATCCTTTTTTTTACCGATTTTTCCAGGCTCGTAATCAGTGATATCGACGGGTTCGTATGACTCCTTTTCCAAAAAAACGCGCGATTTGGTATCTTCGGATGATTCAGCCACAGCTTTTTCAGTGGTGACGATGAGTTTACCGCCATCATCCCGGCAAGTATAATGCAGTCCACGCCCCGTTTGCGCTTGATCCTCGGCGTTAGGTCCGCCGGTCCACGAAACTACCGGCATACCGCAAATGATGATGCAAACGGTGATTAGATTCCTTAAATTCGTCATGAACTTTCCCTCCTTTGTTATATGTCAGTATTCTCTTTTTTTATTGCTTCCTAAAAAGCGGCACTAAAGGGATCAAAACCGTGAGAGCCGAATGCTATTGGGTATAAGTAATGGCTGCTGCATGGCCATCAAAATTCGTAAGTGGTCAAAATTCCATAATATACCTTCAATCCAGCCGCGGCCTGTGTGCTGCTAGGCGACTATGAACTATTTCAACCAAATATTTGGGTTTTATTAAATCCGGATTAGTATTGAATTATAGAGTATTCAGAAGACTTGAAAGACAAGGTTTTAAGGTCCCTTTTCATCACGGTTGATGGGCGTGCAGGTAGAGGATGCTCGAATCATTTGGTTCAGGGCTTATGTTTTTGCCGTTAAGCCAATTTACAATAACAAGTGGGCTGCCGAAGCAGCCCACTTGTTCAACTCAGCTTCTTATACTAAAAAGCGACACCAGCTATTACCAATCACTGCGGTCGTCAGAGGCACCGGGCCTATTGAGAGCCGGCACGTTTGTTGGAAAGTTTCTAGGATCGCCATTCAGTCTTTCGACCAGCATTTCATCCTGGGTGGCCCAAAAGTAGGCTCGCTGTTCGAAATTCGAGAAGGCCAGATATGTGGGATTAGCAGCTCTTGTCTGAATCTCTCTTAGGATTGCGGCATCAAGAGCATCAGCCCCAGTATGACAGGCCGCAATGGTAGGATCCATGAAACATACCTGGGAGGAAAAGAAAAGGTATTTACCCGAGGCGATGTCGTAACGGCTGGGAGCGCTGCCGTTTAATTTGAGCTGATGGACGCCGTTGTTGAGGCCTGATGTGAACATAGCCTTGTCGGCATCGGCATAGCCGATACCGCCGGAGGCATTGTCAACGCATCGGGTCAGGTCGGTGGAACTCGTATAGTGGCATGTATAAGGCGGTGCTGTTCTGGTCAGAATGCTAAGGCCGCAAAGATCCATTACAGCATTGATCATGGTCTGATGGGTACCGGAACCGGCCATACGCATACATCTCGTGACTGGAACCTCAGAGAAAGCGGGGCCAAAATCACGCCAGTTGTCGACAGCACCTGAGAAGATATGGCAGACCTGCAGGAGGCTCAAGTTGTCCAGGGGCTTTCTCACACAGGTGGGGCAGATGGTTTCTTTACAGTCGGCTGCGGTGACACAAGTCCTGGTTCCAATACCGTCCTGACAGAACCCGTCTATACATTTGTAATCGCCACGGCAGGCATCAGCCTTATCGGGATCACATTGCCACCCGTCCTTGTTATATGCCCACTCGACGTCTCCGGGATTCGGCCTAACAGCGATATCGTCATAAACAGCAGTATAGTCACATACGCTATGGGTAACAGCGTCGTTTACGATAAAACCGAAGGGAACAACCACACCTTGAAAAATTTCGGTATCAGCGGTATACGCAATAGGGCCGACTTGCACCAATCCTCCTGTCGAACAATTACTGCCAGCGCCTCTTGTTGACGCGTTGAAGGCAGGGCAGGGAACGTCGGCACAACCCAGCTGACATTCATCAGCCTCTGTTTGAGTGCAGGAACCAGGACTAGCCGGATTAAAACTACAAGATGAGGGAAGTGCATAGTTTTGAGAACCGCAGGTATAGTTGTTACAACCGGTGGCGGAGTTGGATGCCAGATACCGAACGTAAACAGTGTCATCTTTGGTGCCAGTACTGTCAACAGTACAATTCAAACCCCTGATGATCAAGTTTTTGTCATTACCGGTTTCCCAGTCCAAAACACCAGAATCACAATTATATTCATCTACAACAACGGCGGCTCCGGAAGCTTCCCAGAAACCGGCCTGTGCTGAAGCACCACACATGTTAACGGTATAAGTTGCAGCCGAAGCCGCAGCGGTCATACCGAAAATGGTCGCCAAAGCGATTGAAATAAAAGGTATTTTTTTCATTTTACACGTCTCCTTTAATAAAGTTAAACTAACCACTCGCTTTTTATAGATCTTGTTTCTTTCGGCAATGTTACCTTTTCTTTCTTCGAATACCGAACAAAGTTAACAGGCCGGAACCCAGCAGCACAAGGGCGCCCGGAATCGGAACCTGAGTATAACTAACCCACAAGTTGCCATTGGAAGTGTCGGTATCCAGGGTAAGGGTTCCCATTAACGACGGAATACCTTCGCCGGCAATGGTGTAAAGATTAAGATCGTATTGGCCCACGCCCAATTGAACTTCGGCACCGAAATCACCGGTCGCATTAACAGTTAGTGCATAAGTGCCGGGAAGGGCGACTTTGTTAAAATAGTTCGAGTAGCTTTGCGCGCTGCTTTCCGCATCGGTAGCCTTGCTTGTGGCAATACCCCCGCCGAAATCAAAAGTGGCATTGTTAAGGTTAAAATTCTCATAGGCTGTCTCGAAAAAGACTTTACTGCTAAACTGGTTGTCCCCCGGTGAGTCGGATCCGAAAACAACGGGGAGCGCGTTAAATTCAAAGTCCCAGGTACCACCGACTGCACCCACCTTGATTTCACTCCACGGGGTGGTTTCCCCCACGAAATCGCCCAGATTGATACCGGTGTCCACGGCAGTGGTGGGAAGGCCGCTGCCGTCGTAGGCACCCAGATCGTAATAGGCTTCATTCCCACTGGTATCAGTATGTGTGCCTTGATAAGCGGTCAAAATAATATTGCCCGCTTCAAAGGCAGCCATGGCGTTGCCGGCAATACCAACTACAAACATGAATGCGGCAACAATTATCAAAGGTTTTTTCATAGTAGATTCTCCTTCAAAATAAAGTTTAACGATTCTTAGCTTCTTTTCCTCAGGCGGCCCGGCGATCTGGTGATTTGGTCAAATAGTTAACTTTCTGAATGGTTGAATAGGACAAAATGTAGATAAGTATCAATTTTTTCATTTTTATCTCACGAATAATTTGTCGATATTCCAAATTCTCAAATCAACTATTCAACTTGTCGGCAGACCCTTTGGCTTTCCGTCCCCCGGTCGCCCGGGGTTTGGCATTTTTTCTGAAGACCTCGTGAATAAACTGTTTCCGGTAGATACTGCACACCCAACGAATACCCTCTTTTTTACCACCTCCTTTCCGGCTGCTTGCGGGCCTGAATACAAAAAGCCCGAACAATGAGCAGCGTGCTCTTTATTCGGGCTTCCTGGTTCTCAAACCGGGTGAGGCAGCAAAGTACCCTTCGAAATTTTATTGCGTTATAAACCGTCCTTGTTACGGCAGTATTAGTGTCGGATTAGGTTTTGATTATTCCGCAGATTCCTCCTTGCGGGTGGCGTTGAATCAGTATTTCAATTTAGGAGACCTCTACTTTTCTATTGTTAGGAAATTATTAGAGCACCGTTAGATTTTTCGTAAAACTTCAACATTTTACTGCCCCGGGAGGATACATCCACGGGTCCGATTTTGGATATCAATTACATGCTATTCGCTTTCAACGTGCTGATACCGAGCTCCGTGGCAGTAGAGGCAGCGGTAGATCCAAGCCTTCGCACCCCCTCGAATGAGATGGTCGCAGGCGCTTTCCCGTGAATACGGATTCTCTAATGGAGTATCTGCAAAAGCCCATGAATGAAATGCTTTAATGCAGCGTTGGCCTTGTCGCATACGAAAAAAACGCATGTAAACAACGCTATTTGACAAAGGATGACCACTAGTAGGGATGTCTGCGGTGCTGACTTCGGCATTTTGTCTCCTCTCAAGTTTCAAAAAAAAGCCCGAACGATTCGCGTTGACGCTCTGTTCGGGTTTCCTGTTTCCATGGCTGGTCAGCAAAGTCCCCTAAGTGCCTATACCCTTTACCTCCTTTAAATTTCGATCAACGTTATTGCAAAACAGGCTGTTTTGTCAAATTAGCTTTCTGTATCGTTTTCGTTAAGGCACCGTGTGCATCCTCGCATTTAGCCGTTCCGACCCGTTCACAAATTGGCCCAGTATTCTTCCGGCATCTCGCGGGTGAGGGCCAGGGCGCCGTCGGCTCCGCAATACAGCGGTTCTTCCACACACGTGACCTTGCAGGGGGCGAGCTCGGACAATGCGGTTTCCAGATAGGTCTGAATGCCCTCGATCTGGCTTCCACCGCCGGCAAGTATGATCTTCTCCCGGACTTTCCCTTGGAACTCGGGGTCAAATTTCGCGATCATTCCCATGGCCGTTTCGGCAATGGCCGGCATGATGCTCTCGCAGGCGGCCTTGATTTCATTGGAGATGTCGTGAACAATCATCTTGCCATTAACGGGGATTTCCACCTTTGCTTTCTTGGACCGTTCACCCACGAACGCAAAGCGCTCTTTGTATCGTCGAACCATGTTGAGCGTGAAATGGGCATCCGGATATTTTTCCGACAGGAGATCAAAGAGCTTTTGGTCCACAGAGTCCCCGGCTGTCAGGATGGATTTTTGATCGTCCTCAGAGGGAACCGTTCCATGCATAATGCAGAAATCGACGGTCCCTGCCCCGATATCGATCACCATGGCGTTGTCCAGGAGATCGAGTCCAAAGGCAACCGCAAACGGTTCGGAAACCACAATGAGTTTCTCGGAATAATTCTTGACGGCGTTCCGTATGGCGTTCTTGTTGATCTTGAGCGCTTCAGCGGGTACACCGATCGCAGTGAAGATCCGGTCGCCGCTTTTGGGCTCGGCCAGTTCGATGAGATGCCCGATGAGTTCGGTCACCGATTCTTCATCCTTTTCAGTGCCTTCTCGGATGACCCCGTGCTCGAGAGGCCTGCAAAGGAGCAAAGAGAGCCTGTGAGAAAGTGCCTCTTCTCCAAAAAGGACGCGCTTACCAAGCAATTTACTGGCCACAAAATCCTTTGGCCACCCCACATAACTTTGAACCCACTTTCGACTTCCCCTGCTTGTGGACACGGCTGATCTGGAAGTTCCCAGATCGATTCCGACAAACAGGACCTCTTCCGCCTGAACCTTATCTTTTGTTGACATAGTGCTGATCTCCTTCGATGGGTTTTTTTCCGGATTTCTCAAGATACTCAACGATGCCGCCTTCCAGGTAGCGGGCGATTTCTTCCCGGTAGGCCGGGTCGGCCAGTTTCCTTTCTTCCGCTTCGCTGCTGATGCAAGTGACCTCTGCCAGGACGCTGGGCATGTCGGCTCCCAGAAGGACCACAAAGGGTGCCGGCTTTATTCCCCGATTTACGGCCGTTCCGTTTTGGTGTTGGATGTTTCTGACCAGGTTTCTTTGAATGCACATGGCCAAGAATTTAGACTCCTGATGCTTGAACTGATCACTGATCCTTTCGATCATATCCTTGAATTCCGCCATCAAGTACTCGGAGCCCCGGTTTTCCCTTTCGGCGATCTCAAGGGTGTACGCATCGGTCTGGGCACCGAAGTAATAGGTCTCTATCATGACGAGCGGTTGCTCTGGGATGTAGTTGACATGAATTGAGATAAGAAGATCCGCCCCGTTTTGATTTGCGAATTGGGCCCTTGCTTTGAGAGACAAACTGACATCCTTGTCCCGGGTCATCAGAATCCGGTAATTTCCGTGCTCCTTCAGCATTCTGCGCAGGCGCAATGCAATGTCGAGCGTGACGTCCTTTTCCATCAAGCCACTATGACCGATGGCGCCGGGATCGCGCCCTCCGTGTCCGGGATCGATGGCGATGGTTTTTATCCCCAAGTGAAAAAGCTCGGCCAGGGATACGTCCATGGGATCGACCAGAACCAGGTAGTCTTCGGGGCCGTTCGGAGCGGGTCGTTTCACTTCGATCACAGGGGCCGTTTGCGGAAACTCTTTGTCCATAGGATCCTCCGGCAGCAAATCCTCGGGTGGGAGGATGTGAGGTAAGCCGGCAAAAACCCTATCAGGCGGCTCGGCTACCGGGAGAGGCGCATTTTTCTCTTTCAGACCCAGACCGATGGCAACAAGGTCTTGAGGGTAAAGCAGATAGAGTCCGAGGAAAAAAAGCGGCAGCGCCACAAGAAATCCTATGAAATAGGGCAGGGCTCTTTTTCGCTTGGGACGTCTTTGCCGTCTCCGGGATTCCCTTCGCGCGCCGGACCCATCATGCAGCGCTTCCAGATTCTCTGAATAGAGGTCTTTGAGAATGGTGCGCTTTAGTTTTTCGGTCCTGCCATTCATAGAACTCACCCATTGTTACTGCCGAAACACCCAAATCTGCCCAAATTTGGGAACATAGAATAAATGGACAAGGAGCTTCTTCTTCCAGCTTGGACTATACGGAAATCCGCACCGGGTGTCAATATGAGTCGTTAGGATGAAGACAGATGTTAACTGTCTGAAATCGATAAATAATCAATTGGTATCTTGAACGAGTACGTCTTCTGAGGATTTTGTGATATAAGGATAAGAGCTTCGCTTGTTGGGGCTGGAGAAGTAGGGTGGATACCTGTTAATAAAGGAACAGGACCACGGTTACTGTCCACTTCGGTATCCATCTAATTGGAGAAAACACGGAGCAGTTAGTCGACCAGTCGGTTTGTTTCTTGGTGCTTTGCTTCGCTATCCGTTTCGGTATGGGAAAAGCGCACATTGAACTGCGTCACAGGTTACTCTCTTATGGGGGTCGTCATACGCACAGTCCGTGCAATACCTGACAATCGCCTTTACTCTGTCTCTTGCGCTCAATCCTTTCTCTTCCAGTCCCCCCAACCTGTATTCATAAAGGATACAGCGTGTTAAAGGGCAATTTGCGACCTTGCGCCAATCGAAGTCGGAGCATATAAGACAGAACTGCCTGATCGCCCTGCGGCGATTCAGTTTACGAATTCTTGTCCCTCTCTTATGAATGACTTCGCGTCTCACACTTTGTGATAAAATTGGCTTGGGGTGTTGGAGGATTATTGATACATCTTCACACATCGTTGGTTGCTGTGATGACGGGCATTCAACTTGACAAGCGGCCTCCTGCGGGGATAGAGGTTTGAGTCAAAACAAAAGCGAAAAGGCTTCAGTTAAGAATATTCACACCAAAATGCGATCGCAGCTCTTTATCGGAGGCTTAATGATCCAACGGCCTGTCTATTCTGATTGAGGTAGAGTCTGCGTATCAAGTGGGGCATCAACTTGGGTATCGTAAGTTACCATATTACCCGCATAACTTAAGCCTGAGTCATTTCCGAAAATTCGAGTTATGATTACGGGCCGAGGGTCAGTCCACTTGCTCTCCAGGCCGTCGAGGGTTGCCGCCTTAATCTGAAAGAAAAGAAAATAGACTGGGTCATTACGAACCCGATACACACAGCGATTGTTGACCGGCATCCACACCGAACCGTCACTTTTGGCCCTGTATATGCACTGGGTACAATCAATCGTCATATCCTTATCCTGGCAGACTCTCAAAACATGATAATCCACCCCGGTCTGAGGATCACTCGTCAACCAGGCATCGGTAACCTCAAAGAACTCCGGTTCCGTAATGTCTCCCGCCAAAACCGGTTGCGATATTAGAAGCAAAGAAAAACATATGAGACGGATAATACTGGTCTTGAGCATTTGACGATTCTCTCCTTGACTTGTTTCACTCCCAATTGCAATGGACCTAGTGAGGCTCAGATTCGCGGAGCTCCGTGTCTCTAATTGTGGAATATTGAGACAGATCGCACTCACTCGATTCGGAGAACGGCAGAAATATCATATCGGGAAATCCTCTGTTCAAGCTTTCTGCTTCTTTCTCAGCTTCATTAACGCTGGAAAAGACCCTGTCCAGAACCATGCATTTGTATGCAAGAATCTTTATGCCCATTGTTGCTCCCTTTTTTGTCTAAACTATTGATTATAGGCGGAAAAAAATTTTCCTCGACGCTCCCCGACTTTTCTGAATACTCCTCAAACGCAACTTTGTCAGAAGCGCTTTCAGCAAGCTTTACCATATCGTCATCGGCAGGGTTCTTGACACGCAGAGTTTCTCGCGCCTACGTCAACCCGTTGACAAAAAGAAGCGCAAGCAGAACAGCCATCAGCGGGAGTAGGTCAATGATTATTGTGTCTTTCATGTTCTAAAACTCCTCCTTTAAAACCTAAGACATAGCCATCGGAATAAGGTTCCCTCTTGGTTCAAATCGACTATCAATCAAAGTCTCGCGCTGAGCCGTCTTCCCCTCAACACGAGCTGCCGACTCAAAAAAAAGCCCGAATCAAGCGCACGAAACGCTCCAATTCGGGCTTTCTGGTCCCTTTAGAAAGGTCAGCAAGGTACCCTGAGTTAAAAGTCTTACCTACTTTTTTTCAATGTACTGACTCAATGGACTACAGGTTCAAATGGATTTAGTCAAGTTAGTATCAGATGAGATTCTCATTTGGATTTGATGAATGCAGCGACTATTAAATCAATTTAAAACCCGGGTCTAATACGTCTCTAATCATATTTCTTGATTGTAGTTGCTACCGGCAGACGAAATCACAGAATTCCGGGGGAATTTGAAATGGATTTCTACTCTATTGCATTGATTTTGGCAATCCCGGGCGTCTTGTGTGTCATTGGTCTTCTCGTGAATTATATTCTGAAAAGAATTTTTTGGGGGGAGAAATCATGACGTCATTTCGAAAAATAAAGCTGGAGGGGATGCAAGGCCAAAGATCATCAGAATTTAGAGGAATTTCCGTGGAGGGATTTTCTTTTTTTCCGGCTTCGGAAAAGGATACCTTAGAATCGAAAAGTCAACAAGAATCTAATACCGCACAGGGAAGCATCGAATCCGAGTCTGAATACAGGTTCTGGGTGAAGCATTGAACGGTACTTCGCATTCACGGTCGCCGTTTTCGCCGCGGCGAGCTTCGGTCAATGGGATCGCGGACAGGATGAAACGCCACAAACGCTGTCGTGCCGAAAAAGGTAGATGGAAACCGCATCATTTTTTCTTATGGCGTATTTGATGGCCTCCACATTTTTGTCGCATCCGAGTAGAGTTTTCCAGGAATAGAGATGTCTTCTTTCGTGGAAGTCTGAGTTTGCGATATAATTGAATTTCTTGAGGCCCACCACATTGAATAAATCATCTCTGTTGGCGACTTCCCAGGTATCGAATAAAGAAGCGAATTTTTCGTGGTTGTTCCAGAGATAGAGGAGCTCTTGGGTGTCATCCAACGCCCCCCGATGCGGGTGCGGGGCGACCGCGATGCCGCCTTGTTGATGAATCTGGTGAACGATTTCTTCCACAGGCAGGCTCGGTTCAATATATTCTTTTATGTCGATGGCCAGGATATGATAACCGTCTGTGTTGTTGGTAATTTCAACTCCGGGAATCAACAGCATTCCAAATTTTTCCCAGGCTCTGCGCGCTTCCCGCCACAGCGTGTGGAGATAATCATTGAAATCGCTTTTGTCGATCGCCATGGGGTCTTGCTCGTTCTTTGTGCAGGATTCGCAACATTGCTGATCCAGAATGTGATCGGTGATGCTGATGACATCGAAGGCCTTGTTTCCGTAAAGATCGACAACTTCGTTTAAGCTGAGAGACCCATCACTGAAATCCGTATGGATATGAAAGTCGCTGAGCAACCACTGTCCGATCATTTGTACACCTCGAATATAAGAGATTAAATTTTCTTAAGTGGCATATACCTAAAATGTTAGGAGCTTATGAGCAATGAATAGAAAAAAGAAAGGTTTCTTCTTAGAACAGCCGGGTTTGGAAGGATTTGAGTGGCCTCCGGACGCGCTTGCTCAAAAATCCGGGCCATTCATTAGCCAGACCTCTTTTTTTCTGAGTCCTGTTTATTTCGACTCGGTTTCTCTATATGAAACTCAAACTGATCAAGAAGAGCATTCATTTTGTCTACGTACTTCTTGGGAATTTGAAGTCCTGCTCGATTTGCCTTTACCATCATTTCAACCATTTTCGTTAGGCGCTCCAATACATCTTTCAAATTCGAGTCTGTTATGTCCCTCAAAAAATAATCGGCGATCTCTATTTTATCTTTCATGAAGGTCCTCCTTCCTTTTATTTTGCGAAGATCTGGGCTATACATCCCATTGAAACCACCTGAAAAGCATAATCGAAAGCCTTGCCAGAAGCGTTTTAATATCACCGAAATGTTAGGAAACGGTTAGGGCACCGAAGCTGGAGGTGAAAAATTTGCATAAGAGATGGTTTATTATCGGCATTAAAAATAGAGGATGACAGCTACGCACAGCGTTAAGGAAGAAAAAAAAGGCCTTCTATCAACGCAGGTTCACGCTGCGATACAGAAAAATCGGCCAGGGTCTATGAAGCCACTTTTCAGATTTCATGCTCCGATTTTCCGTAGGAATAAGCTTTCGGAATGTTTACGGAATTCGGTTCATCCTGTCAGTGTTTCGCCGCGATGACATTGGCGGTTTTTAGCTCAGATATTGAGAATGGCAACATTCAGGTTCTTAAGATACCCGTCAACCCAAAGCGATGATTTCAAAGACTGGCAGGCCGAAACCAATAGTTGAAAGCTCGAGATGCATTGGATCCCCTGCAAGCGGCATTGAAAGACTAAATGAGGGAAAAAATGACCTGTTACCGATACGATGAACTGACATGGGAAGAAGTGGATGCCCTGCCCAAGGAAAACACAATCGTCTTTCTTTCGTTGAATCCTGTTGAAGAACACGGTGTCCACCTTCCGTTGGGAACGGACGTCTTTGAGGGAGCAGACCTGGCAGAGAAAGCAGCCGCGTATTTGCCCGAATTTGATTCAGAACTGGTGGGGGTGATATTCCCGCCCATCCCACTGGGATGCGCAGGGGTGACAAAGGATTTCCCGGGCACCATACATGTGGGTGGAAAGACTTTGATGCGGGTGGTGAAAGCGGTCTGCGGTTCACTGGCGCGAAGCGGATTTAGATACATTCTGGTTGTGAACCATCACGGTGACCCGGTGCACATCAAGGCGATTCATGTCGGGGCCAAGAGAATCATGAAGAAGTTCAACGTCAAAATATACGAGCCGGCGGGAAACATCATCTACGGCGATGAGTCGTTACTGGATGCCAAAATATTCGAAAAAACCGGCCTGGAAAGGAAATATGAAACCCATGCCGATGTGGTCGAAACATCGCACATGCTTTACAGGTACCCCCGGCTCGTGAAAGAAACGTATAAATCTCTGAAGCCTTTCAAGGTAGACATCCCTCAGCAGATGCGAAAAGGAAATCGAACCTTTAAAAAGATGGGATCCCATCAGGGTCATCTCGGATCGCCCGGGCTGGCCGATGAGGAACTCGGAAAGATCCATTTGGAGGATGGCGGGCGATTGCTCGCTGAGTGCGCTTTCAAGCTTCACCGCGGTGAACCGCTTCCCCAAATGGGCCGTTTCATGAGAAATATCATACGGTTTTTAATCAGGCTGGATTGATCGTGCCTTTTCGCTCATTTGAAATGACCAGATGGCTTAATGAAAGGGAACTGTGAGGGCCATGTCTTTTACCGGATTTTGCATAGCCTCATACAGTTTAAACGGTTCTTATCCAACCAGCTTCCTTGGATGATCAATACCGATCAAATGCAGAACTTTCAATAGGTTGAGCCATGTGGATTTTCAACCTTCCAATATCTCAATAGCAAGATCAGACTGTAGACGCCGCTAATGAACATGATCCCATCTTCATAGACCCCATACTTGGGAATTTGGATGAACGGTGGAAAAGGAATCGCCCATAAAAGCAGCAGGATGTACGCTATCTTATTCACCCGCGGCAAAGCGGTCGTCAACATGAGCAAGCCGAGAGCCGTCGTTGGGCACGGAAAGGTGCCAGGAATAATGAGGTTCGCGAAATGATGTCCGAATGCGATACCGAACAGAGGGTAGCAAAACACCAATAGCATTAGCAGTAAAGTAGCATACTTACGCCATCCGGCTGCTGGAAGGGAAAACTGCATCTTCTGCCTGAACAGATCAACTGCAAACAACACCGAGACGATGATGAATATGGAACCGAACAAGTAATTCCCATAGCTGTCGCCGGTAATTTCCTTGGCAAGGATCAAGAAGAACAAAATCCCGTTCCACGCGAACGCAATTGAGAGATAGAGCTTTGTGATCCGGTTCTGGACCCGACCGGGTTTGAGAAAAAGCAACCCGGTGAGCAGAATTGCAACGATGTAAAAAACGGCCTGGGCAGGCCAAATTCGAGCACCATAGGCTTCGATAATGCGCCACCACTCTTCTGCAGGTATCATCTTCAGGCCTCTTTCTTCAAAATACCTTGGGTATTAACCGCCAAGGCACTGCTTGCATATATTCCTCGTATTGATGACCGAACCTCCGCAACAGAAACTCCTCTTCCTTGATCGTGGTCAACACAGTCAATGCCGAAAAGAGAAGCGAAGGAAGGAGCATCCATACGATTCCCCATGCGATGGGCAAACCCAGGTACATGAGAATCAAACTCAAATACATGGGGTGGCGCATTTTAGAAAACACTCCGGTTGTGACGAGTCCCTCGATTTGCTGCGAATGTTCGTGGGC
>JAWOGN010000369.1:0-2923 GCA_046496815.1 Desulfatiglandaceae bacterium | reverse complement strand
CAATTTAGGCGAAAATAAGTTTTGATGAACTCGTAAAAAGTCGGAATGACCCGTCAGTTGTTATGGGTCAGTGCTTGAACCGCTCTTTCAAGTGACCCCATATCTTCAATATTCATGCTGGACACAGTGGGGGCGATGTCTTTCAGCATATTTGTCAAGACTCTTTTGGGTCCAACTTCAATGAAGAGATTGCCCCCGTTTCCGACCGCCTTCTCCATGGATCGCCGCCAGTCCACAACCTGGAAAATCTGTGTGTATAACTCTTTCCGTATGTGATCCGGGTCAACAATTGCATCCGTTGACACATTTGCGACGACCGGTTTGGATGCGATCGAAACATCGCTCTTGGCGAGTTCCCTTTTGAACTTGCTGGCCGCCGGTTTCATGATGGGCGTGTGAAACGGACCCTCCACATTCAACATGGTTGCCAGCTTTTTTTCACGCTTCAGTCTTTTGGCCATCGCACCCAACTGCCTTTTGGACCCCCCCACCACAATTTGCCGCTTGCTGTTGTTCAAGGTGATGTGGACTTCGAAATCCCTGCATAACTCGCGGATTCTGTCGTAGTTCAGGCCTCCGTTTCTGTCAATTATGGCCATCAACCCAGCGCCCGGATAGCCTTTCCCCAGTTCCGACATATACTCGGCTCGTTTTCTCACAAGCCTCAGACAGGTCTCAAAGCTCATGGCACCTGAGACCAACAGGGCAGTGTATTCACCCAAACTGTGACCGGCCAGCAAGGAAACGTTCAATTTTATGCCGTTATTTTGAAAAGTCTCTTCCATGGCTTTGTAGCAGGCATAACTCGTCGTCAGCACAGCCGGTTGCGTATATACGGTCTTATTCAAATCCCATTTTTGTACAATCTTTTTCCCCAGATTTGGCTTTCCGATACACTGCGAGGTTAAATCATAGTCAAGAATCCGATTCGCCTGCGCGTAGACATCCCTTACACATGCGAAGTTTTCAAATAGTTCTTTGCCCATACCCGGATACTGGGAACCCTGCCCGGGAAACACCAGGGTTATCTTCTCGTATTTGGCCATATCAAACCTTCGCCCTTTCCACGCGGCTTTGTCTTGAATTTAAACCGTGGTTTCCTCAAGGAATTCGCCTGTCGACAAAACAAGTCTAGTAGGACATGGACAGTGCGATCAGGGCGATGGCCAAAACCAATACGAACATGCTCAAGTCTTTTTTCATTGGATTCTCCTCCTCGGATCAGCGGACGAAAAACAACCTTCAATCACCGAACCTTCTGCAGAGAACTCTTTCAGCAATATCCGTACCAGTTTTAAAAAAACAGGAAGATGACCGTAAAATCGAAAGGATAGCTTGGCATGCCCTTCACCCGCCGAGGCATAATCGCCGCCGCATGAGAAACAGTGTGGCGATTTCAACACACATCAATTCGTGTTATCTGATTTGCTTGTAGTAATTGATAAGCCCGTTGGTTGAAGAGTCGTGAGAGGAAATGCGGTGCTTCGCGTTCTTATTCATCCGAAGGCCGATATGGATTTTTTCCGAATATCTCAATTGGGGTCTTTATTTCGGCATAAACACACCGCCATGCAGATCATAACAACAACAGCCGGGCTGCACCGCCTATCAGAGCAATGTTTCCTGACGCGTTAACGCTCCCGACCCTCCGACCCGTGCGATTGAACACCTCGCCATCCGCGTTTACCGAGCCAAGGACGGTACCTGACTGATTCAATACGTCTCCATTGGGATTGACTTGACCGATGGCGATTTCACTGACATTAAATATCGTTCCGTCGGCATCCACGGATCCTACAGATCGCCCGTAAGGGTTAAATATGTTGCCATTGACATCAACCGACCCCACAACTTTGCCAAAACGATTCAGCACATTCCCTTCAGGCGCTGCTTTCTCCGGAGATTCTTGCATCTGAGCAAAAACCTGTCCGCTAAACTGCTCCGGTGCGGCCGTCACAGGCAAAAAAACAAGTGCCAATACCCACCCGGCACACACCCGAACAGCCATGTTTTTCTTGCCCTGCCGCATTTTCATTTTGTTCCCTCATTGTAAACCTTACCCTCATTCGTGCCGTAGAATTTCACGGGATGACCCATGTCATCGACCACATAGATGTTCACAAGCTCATTTGCTTCCGCTTCGGTGCCGTCCGACGCCGTGGCCTGAGCAAGCTTCCACGCCAGCCTCCATGCCACAACATCCGAATCCAGAGGAGCTTCGTCTTCTCCGGGCACGTAATCCGTTATCAGTTCGGAACCCACCATTTTCTGAAAGTGCACCCGGAAACCCTTCGGCTTCCTCACCCACCCTGCATCGATCACCTTGAGCGATTCGCTTACTTTCATCTCAGCACACCTCGTCACACACTCTCATTTCGATCGGGTTGAATGGAAATCGCTCCGGCCGGCTCCGGTTCCGGAAACGCCGGCGCCGCCGTCTCATGGTAAAGATGCACGTCTCTCTGAGGATAGGCAATGACGATGCCTTCCTGGTCGAACCGCAGCTTTACCTTCTCCACCAGGTCGCATTTGGTTACCCAGTATTTCATGTTCTCCACCCAGCATCTTCCCCCCAACTGCACACAGCTATCCGCCAGATTCAATACATATACAACCGGCCTGGGCTTCGTTTTCACCCGCGGGTCCTCAACCATGATCGCTTCCATAACCTGTTTGGCCCTCAAAACGTCTTGGTCATATCCAATCCCGACGTCGAGCTTAACGCGCCGCGTGGGTGTGAAATGATAGTTGATGACATAATCATTCAGGATCTTGCTGTTGGGAACAAATACGGTCAAGCCTTCAAAGGTTCTCAGCCGGGTGTTGAGAAAGGTCGTGGCTTCCACTTTTCCAAAAAGATTGCCGGTCTTGATGGTGTTGCCCACTTTAAAGGGCAGGCTCGGAATGTAAGGTCGGAACAGGA
>JAWOGN010000352.1:0-4360 GCA_046496815.1 Desulfatiglandaceae bacterium | reverse complement strand
AAGCATTCCGCAGAAGCGGGTGTGGTCAATGTGGAAAGTCCGTCACGCATTTCCAGGACGACCACGTCGAGCCCCGCCTTTGAAAGCCAGAATGCCGTGGCAGTCCCCACGATGCCACCGCCGATGACGACGACGTCCGCCGTGCCGAAATCGTCTGGTTTCGGCTGGTAAATTCTACCCATCTTTCCGTTTCCTTTTTCTGCTTGTGCTAAACGATTTGCGCAGACCGAAACGCTGGTGCGATCAGGCTCCACCTCATTCCCAATGCGTCGCCATCCGGTCCAGTTCTTTGGTAATCTCTGAGGGTAACGGCGCCGGCTGGTGCTTCATCAGCCCCAGGGTTTGTTCTCTCAACCGCTCTGAAAAGCGTTTTCCGCCCCGCCCAAGCCATTTGGTGTAGAGCGACCGGTCGAACAAACGCGAATACCAGACGTCATGGCAGTGCTTCAGGGTGTGCTCGGTCTGCAAATAGTGCTTGCCGGGCCCCACGCTATCGATCAAGTCAAGCGCCAGTGTCTCTTCACTGATCGGCACACCGCGTAAGTATTGATTCACCATGTGGAGCACTTCATTCACCAATACGATGTAGGCCGGTGACACGAGGGAACCGTGATCGAGCAGGCCGCAGTCGTGTACCAGATCGGCGCCGCTCAGAGCGGATGAAAGACAGGAATAGGCTGCTTCGGCGGCGGCTTGAGGATCGGGATACTTCGCGTCCGAGCAACCGGCGGTACCAAAAAAAGGTAATTTGTAATACTGCGCCATTTGGGCCATGGCGGCAACCATCAGGCTCATCTCAGGTGCCCCATAGGAAAAGATTGTTGTTCGCATGTCCATCACTGTTGCAAGGGCACCGTAAACAAAGGGGGCGCCCTGTGCGGCAAGCTGAGTAAGCACGAGCCCGCTGAGAGATTCGGCGCTTCCCTGCGCGATGGCCCCTCCGAAGGTCATCGGCGCCGTGCTGCCGGCCTGCAAGCCTGAATAGCAGATTTGAGGGATCCCTTTTTCAGCACAGAAAAGCATGGTTTCTATGACCGAATCGGCGTGTACCAGGGGAGAGATCGGATCGGTCAGCAATACGATGCTCGGCGAGTCGTGAAATTGCCTTTCGCCGCCGGCAATGAGGATCGCCATCTCATAGATGTCTTTCAGGCTGTTGATGTCCTTGCAACAAAAGACCAAAGGCTTCTCAGAGTAAGCCAAAGCCTGTCTCGCTGCGATTCGATCTGCGATGTTTACCGGGACATCCGCAATCAGGCCGAAGGTCATCCCCCAGGTGTAATTGGGCAATGCATCTGACAGGGTTGCGGCGGTCCGGCAATCTTCGGAAGTGAACGGGCGGCGTTCTTCGGTAACGGGATCCAGGTAGTCGACACAATCGAGGCTGGAGCCGAACCAGCTTGTGCTTCCGTCCAGGATCACCGAACGGACCCCGTTACGGTTCCCTAGGAAGACTTGAGACGGGGATTTTTGCACGGCATCGTCTACCATCCAGGCGGGAATCCGTACTCGATTGCCGTCCACTTTTGCACCGGCGCCGTGGAGGATTTCGAGAGCCTTTGCATGCGTGATCTTGACACCGGTGCGTTCAAGAATCTCCGCGGTTGCGGAATGAATGCGGGAAATCTGTTCGTCGCTCAACACCGCCAGCTTGGGTTTGAGCGTGAGTTCAATCCTATCAATGGTCATGTTTCTCCTCAAACACGGATGTTCTCATGGCAACGCCCGGTTACCGGCCCCTTGCGCTTGGACTTTTTGACCTCTGGCACCATACATTTGAGTTCGGCACCGACGAGGTTTAAGTGCGCCTGCATGCGCTTCGCGGCTCCTCGTGCGTCGCCTTTCTCCAGACATTCCACAATGCCTTCAGCCGTAGTGACCGCCTTTTCGGGCTCGCATAGGGTGTCCGGCATGAACTGGATGTACTGCTCATGGGCTTTTTCCACGATGAGTCTCATTATCTCGTTCATCATTCTATTATCGGCGGCCTCGGCGAGAGCGATGTGGAAGTCAAAATCCGCCTGATAGAAGCGCTTGATATCATGTTTGCTGTTTTTCATCTTCATAATGGCTTTTTTCATCACGCGGATATGTTTCGCATTCGCTCTTTCTGACGCCAGCTTTGCCATATTACACTCGAGAATTCCCCTCAATTCCATGAGATCGAGAATGCTTTCAGCCGCCAAAACATTTTGTAGCTTTGAGGTGGATAGCGCGGCTGAAGGGTGCGTGTTTCTGAGAAATGTCCCTTTGCCCTGGCGCACCTCAAGATATCCTGTGAGCACCAGTGCGACGATCGCCTCTCTGACCGATGAGCGGCCCACGCCAAACATCCTTGTCAAGTCTCGTTCCGGGGGGAGCCTATCACCAGGCTTCAATTTCCCGGCTCTCACGCGACTCAAAATCTCTTGAACGATCATTTCCGGAGTTGTGCTTCGGTGAATAGGTTGAAAATTCATGTGCGTTTCCATACCCCATCTTTTCTGCCAATCATCGCCTCCCATATCGGGTGGTGCATTAATAGTTTTACCGTAATCAACCGGCCAATGAACAAAATCAATTTGCTGTGTCGTCGAAAAACCCACTTCCTCTTGAAGTGGGTTTTGAAGTTCGATGCTTTAATTAAAAAGGTTGACGGTCGTGGCAGTCGGGTCAAAGAAAGCGCATTTTCTCTTCCGGCCGGAAACCATAACGCCGGAAAAGAAAACACACGCTCTCCTTTTACCTTTGCTCAGTCGCCGACGTTACCGGTGACCCAATACTCAACGAGCTTTGGATGCTTCTTGACGAACTTTTCGGCCGCGGTCTTATCATCTGTTTCGTAAAGATCAACCAGGTCGTTGACCAGCCCGATCGGGAAATATATTCGGGACAAGAACATACTGACTTCGTTCGGGAATACCTCCATGAAATCCCGCCGGCCGATCATATGAGCTCTTTCCTCGCCACCCAGGATTTTCTTTGGCTCTGCGATATAGCGAATGTCAAAGCGGGAAAATGCAAAGTGAGGTTTCCACAGCGTCACCACGACCCAATTCTTTCGCATCATGCGTCGCTTCAGTTCAGCCATCATGGAATAATCGCTGCTATCCGTCAGCTTCCACCCCTTCAGCTCGGGGTACTCTTTCATCATGAGTGCGGAGTGCTGCATGAGTCCCGAACCGGGGTCAATCCCGATGATCTCTCCTCCGCATTTCTCACGGACTTCGGGTTTTCCCATGTCTGTGACCGAGTTTAGGACTTCCTTCGGAATGTAGTTCGGAACGGCCCATCCCAAACTGGCGTCCTCATAGAGAAGGCCGAAATCACAAACCTTGGACGCTATCTTGTCCCAGTAAGCCTCATGGGTCAGCGGCAGCCAGGATTCTATGAAGAGGTCCAAATCCCCATTTGCAACGGCGGTATACGCGACGCCGATATCCGGGTTTGTAATTTCAACAGGGTAGTCGATCATTTTTTCCATGATGTATTTTATCAAATCCCCTATTGCCAGCGCTTCGGACCAGGCGACCACTCCAAATTTGAGAGGCTTTTTTGCCTCGCTCATGGCCGTGGTTGAAGTGAATACAACTGCAAGGGCAATCAAAAGCGCAACCACACTAACGGTCTTCAGTTTTTTCATCGTGTCTATCCCTCCTTTTAAATTGCAGGTTTAAAGCATTTGGGCTTCAGTTTAATCAGTCAAATCCTCAATGGGTCGTGTTCCGAAGTTATCACCTCCTTCCTGACATGAAGAACCGGGCGGGTATCGATCCCGGTGTTACTGCCGCTGGCCGATGGTTCTGGTTGACCGATCCAGAATGATGGCCACAAACACAACAGAAATTCCGGCGACGAAACCCTTGCCCACCAGCATCCGTTGAATGCTGCGAACGACTTCGCTACCGAGACCGCCGGCGCCGATCAAAGCTGCGATGACCACCATAGACAGGGAAAGCATGATGGTCTGGTTGACCCCGGCCATGATAGAGGGGCGCGCCATGGGGAGTTGCACTTTAAAGAGAAGTTTCAGGTAGGTGCACCCGAACGCTTCTCCCGCTTCTACCAATTCGCCGGGCACCTCACGTATCCCCAGGTTGGTCAACCTTACTGCCGGCGGCAATGCAAATATAACGGTGGCCACCACTCCGGGGGCCGCTCCCAGGCCGAACAAAATGACGGCTGGGATTAGGTATACGAAGACAGGCAACGTCTGCATAAAATCAAGAATGGGCCTGACGATGTTTTCCACCAGATCCGATTTGCCCGCAAAGATGCCGGCGGGAATTCCAAGGAGAAGGGCGATGAATGCTGCAGTCAGCGTCAGGGAAAACGTCTCCAACGTTTGGGGCCACAACCCCAAATTGGCAGTGAACCAGAG
>JAWOGN010000351.1:0-4090 GCA_046496815.1 Desulfatiglandaceae bacterium | reverse complement strand
TTTAATTTACCCGAAAAGATACTCGATCAGAAACAAGCCTCTGGTTTTTATATTCTCCTTCTTCATTATTCAAATTTTCTCTGGAGCTTATCATGCCCCGACCTTCCAAGAAGAAAAAGCAGTCCGGTTATCCCGACTTTTCTGACCCTCAAGACATTCTGATGAATGCCCCTATAGGCATCATCGCCACCACCCCAGATGGCCGGCTTCTATCAGCCAACTCTGGGCTTTCAGTTAAATTTACAGTATTTCTTATTGGGTTCATTTCAATCTCTTTCACGGAGATGGAAATTGCCCGACACATCCCCAGTCTTTCGGCCCCGCAAACCTCAAGAGTCACAATATTATCAGTGTGTTGAGGACCATTTTTAGAAATTTGAGCAAGTCTATGATGATCGCTTTCCCAAAAAGTACGGGTTTTTGAGGCCCTACGTAAAGCAGGTTATCTACCAGTACTTGGACTGTGGCATTCTCCATAATGGCTTTGCAAGGGTCTAATGTGGGGAGTGCGGCCACGAATATTTGTTGGAGTTTTCCTGCAAACGCCGCCATTTTTGTCCATCATGTCACCAGAAGCGGGTGGGGGAATTTGGTGAGTGGCTGTGTGAGGAAGTCCTCAAAGTCTTGCCCCACCGGCATTTTGTCTCCAGCATACCGAAAATCCTCCGCCGGTATTTTCTCTACGACAGAACTCTCCTTCCAGAACTCAGCCGCCGCGCCCGGGAGACCTTGAAGGAATTCTTCCAGGAAGCGGGCCCGGAAGAGGACGCGGTTCCAGGGGCCGTTGTTGCCATCCATTCGTTCGGTGATTTCCTGGGATGGCATCCTCACCTCCATATTCTGTGTACGGACGGCTGTTTTTCCGGCAGCGGAATGTTTCGCGTGGCGCCCTTGTTTGAACTGAAACACCTGGAGAAGATATTCCGCCACAAGGTCTTTAAGATGTTACTCTCGAAGGGAAAAATCACACAAGATTCCGTTGACATGATCATGGGATGGCGGCATTCGGGATTTAACGTATTTTGCGGGTCCAGAATTCAACCAGGGGATGAAAAAGCGATGGAAAACCTGACCCGATACATCATCCGCGCCTGTTTTCCCAGGAGAGAATGACCTACATCCCGGAAGAATCCAAGGTCGTTTACCAATCGAAGGATGGCAACGAGGAAGAAATATTCGGTGCTCTTGAATGGCTTGCCGCCATGTGCTCCCACGTACCGAACAAAGGAGAGCAGATGGTCCGCTATTATGGATATTACAGTAACGTGAGTCGCGGTAAGCGGAAAAGTCATGATCAGGAGGAGCTGATACCCTCCATCCTTGAACCTGAGGGATATTCCAGGGAATACCGGAAAAACTGGGCCAGGTTAATCCAGAAGATATATGAAATTGAACCTTTAACGTGTCCCGAATGCCAGGGCCGGATGAGAGTTATAGCCTTCATCGAGGATGACGAGGTCATCAAAAAGATACTCAAGCATCTGGGCCTTTGGGAAAAAAAAGCCAGACCGCCGCCTCTGACCAAGTCTTACACAGATGCATCGATTTCTCAGATTCCTCCGTGCGAAGCCTACCTCTACTGTGACCCTGAGTACCTGTTGTGGTTTCCTTTTCCTTGACACCCAAGTCCATTTTCGCTACTCTCACTCACCGAAAAAGCGAGTTTTTATCAGCAAATATTTTCCCGATTTTCCGATGCGGCCATCTGCAGCCGATTGGATTGACAAACGACCTGTTTATGGTCTATATGTAGTCATATTTAGGAGGGTGGCTATGAAACTATCGCGTCAAATCAAACCGATCAGTTACCTGAAAGCCCATGCAGCGGAAATCGTGCGCAGTCTGGCGAGGCAGGATGAACCCTTGGTCATTACTCAAAATGGCGAGGCCAGGGTCGTGATGCAGGGCATTGAAAGCTATGAACAAATGCAGGAGACCATGGCGCTTCTGAAGATTCTTGCGCTCGGCGCACGTCAGATTGAGGAGGGCAAGTTCCAGCCTGCCGGGGATGTCGTTCATCGGCTTCGAGGCCGGAGCAGGAATCACTGATGTCCTTCCGGATATTTCTGACCGAGGATGCAACCCACGATCTGGAAGATTTGTACGATTACATCGAATTGCACGACGTTCCGGGCAAAGCGGATTACGTTTTAGATCAAATAGAGAAGGCTTTTACCAGTCTTTCTGAAAATCCGGAACGGGGTGTCTATCCGAAGGAGCTATTGGCCGTTGGGCTTCGTGAGTACCGTGAAATTTTTTTCAAACCCTACCGCATCATCTACCGTATAATGGCCGAAAATGTTTATGTTATGTTGATTGCCGACGGCCGTCGCGATATGCAGACATTGCTGCAGCGACGGTTATTGCAGGCTTGAACACTCTCCCCGCCCGAAGGTTAGAAAAATCAAATCCGGCCGACCCACCAGGCAGCTTTTGCAGATTTCTCGTACGAAAATCAGTTTTCACCGTCAGTATTGGCAAGAGCAACCCTGCTGAATTTAACAAAGAGCGGTAAAATTCTTACTCTCCCTCTTTATGCCCTTTCACTGTTGCCGGCTATCTGCAATTGATTTGCTGAATTGCCCCAATCGAGCTGATTGATGAATAAAGTGCCTGGCCGGGATAATGCTCGATAACATGGCCCGTACATGGTGCGACCAGCCCAGTGGGGTAGCCCAGTGGTGTGCCCAGTGGTGCCAGTGTTGCCAGTGGGGCCACGGCAAGGTGTTGATTATTCAGTGTTTGTATCCAAAAATAGGCATTTTCAGAGCCTATATCGTTCTTTTCGGCCCTGAGAAGGACCTTATAGGGAGGGGTTTCCTCCCGGAGATGATAACCCTCAACACCTTCTATAACATTCCTTCCTTACTCAAAAGGTAACCTGCCGTACCGTTGGGCTTCCTTATTGATCTCCCTTATTTTGTCTAACTTTACGCTGTCTCGATTAATGATTCCCCTTTAGCAGCCTGATTGAGTCGAGCATCAAAACTCAGCAAAAGCAGCTCCGGAAAATCCTGTCGCAAGCTTTTGGCTGTGGCCAGATGCCATAAATCCGCTCCCCGCAGCGGCCATTTGGCTGAAAGCTCCCTGACAACCTCCAGGTCCGGGGAGGAGAAAATCCTTCGCCATGGGCCGCTATCCAGAACTTCGAATACGGCCTGCGTCATAATTTTCAGGCCAGGCCCCAGGCCCCGCCAGGCCCCGGGTCGCCCCAAGTGAAGTGCTTGTATTCAGGACGAAAGGAGTTTGGAATTAGGCGGTTTTTGGCCTTAGGATGACGTTTTTGACCCCCAAAACCCTATTCTAAGGGTACCGCTATATGCCGAGGGCGAACAGGCATTATATACCTGGGTATGTGTGGCACATTACCCGCCGGTGTCACAAAAAGGAATTTCTGCTAAAATTTGCCAGAGACCGACGTCGGTATCTGCAGTGGCTTTTCGAAGCCAAGAAGCGCGTCGGTGTGAGCGTGCTCAACTATATGGCAACGTCCAACTGTTGATTACAACGCTCTTTCGCCAAGATTGTGAGGTCTTATTTCGACCGAAAGATGCTGGTTTAGGGATATTTTTGACGAAAGCGTGTGACGGTTTTGCTGGATTATTACCGAGAAAATCTGACCGGTGGATGATGCGAGACCGGGAGAGTCAGGCGGTCCCCTCCCGGTCTGATTTGGGATGCATGGTCGGGTTTACGAGTAGGATGCATCCAATTCTGTGTGGATAGTTGATTCCCAGTATTTTTCTTGTACTTTTGTGTCATAGATTTTTTCGAACTCATCCCCGTACAGAGCCCACAGCAATGCATCGAGATCTGAGATGAGTTTGCAGATTTGCCAAGCCACTTGTGCTTCGCCTGGATGTTTCATCGTTTTTTCTCCTTTCTATCCTTCCAGGTTTTTGACTCTGAGCACCATCTCGGGGGTGACGGTTCTTTTCTGATCGAACATGGCATAAGTGAGAGCTTGTTCGGTGATGGCGCCGATTTTTCTTGGGATGCCGAAGCTGAGCTCATGCACGGCTTGGAGGGCTTGCTCGTCGAGGATAGGCTCTTTGGCCCCGGCCAGACTCATGTGATGCGCCACGTAATG
>JAWOGN010000307.1:0-8476 GCA_046496815.1 Desulfatiglandaceae bacterium | reverse complement strand
AAAAATCTTTTTAGGATTCCGTCTTTATCAACGCAGACCAGCTTCGTTTAACCGTCTTACAAAACTGGGCTTTCGGTTGTGCATTTCACGAAGGCCCTGCAATTTCTCTTGAAACGGTTTCTCCTTTTTCATCTTTATCCCCAAGTCCCTGAGATCCACAAGGAGTTGAACTGCGGAATCGTAATCTGATGGGCGTTTCGCTCCAATGAGTTCGTCCACCTGCTTCCAGACCTGGTCCTCGCGCTTGGCCAATTCATTCAGGTATTTGTTTCGGATAACCGCCCTTTCCCGCTCTTTTCGAGCCTCTTCTTTTGCGGCCTGTTCAACAATCCGCCGTTTTCTCTCGGCTGCATGCATTTCTCCCCTTGAAATCAGATCCGTAACAGTGCGCGATGTCAACTCCGCTTCACCATTTTGTTTCACCGTGATGCTGCTTTGGTATCGCTGGACCAATTCAGCTCCAAGATGAGGGTTTTGCCCTTGGATCAGCTGCAGCAGGATATTATCCTTTTCTTCATCAGAAAGTTTGGAGATCCACGCGCCCAAGGCTTTTTGATTTACCGCCTGAGGGACCTCTGTTGAAGCACTTTTTTGGGCTGCAACCGCAACCAGATCTGTGTTGATCCGCATAAAGCCCACAAAGTTCTTCAGTGGGCCGTTCAGTTTGCCCAGGTTGGGAGGAACTGGAGGTTCGAATTTTTCCCCTTCAAAATCTTCCATCTGAGCGCAATAGATCCACCCAAGATAAAGGCATCGGTAATCTCCGTGAAGGATATCTGAACGTAATGTAATCAAGGAGGAAAGCCATCCCTCACCCTCCTCCCATTCCCGATCATCGGTTTCGGAGATGAATTGAAAAATCAGGTTTTCTCCCTTCTTGTATGCGGTAACATTTTCGCCACAGCAATATTCCTTGACCAAATCAAAATTGACCAATCTGAATGGAACCTTCAACATAAACTCGCGTGTTCCCCAATTGGCTACATAGAGAAACGCGTCGAAATATTTTTCCATCAGTTTTAAGGGGCTCCCCTTGAAGTCACCCCAGTTATATTCATTCGTGAAACTGGTAGGGGTGATCTGCGCCCTTGAAGACAAATTTCTGAGGGCATCCATTGCTTTTTCATCCAACGGCTGATCAATGGCTCGAAATTCATAGTACTGGTATTCACTCATAATTTCTCCATTTCAGTTTTGGAAGAGCTCCTGACTTCGCGGGTAACTTTTACAGGAACCTGCACCGTTGCAGCATCGCTGAACCTGTCACAACCGATTGCACCTCTCTTCGAAAAGCGCTGAATCGGTTGTATTTTTCATGGTAGTAGTGGCGCAATACCTGTAATGCCTTTTTCTCATTTCCCATGGCAATGTAGGTTTCGGCAAGAGAACCCAATACTTGAGACGCCCTCTCGTAAGCACCCCTGTGTTTGTTGGAGACAATGCCGTCGATTCTGCTGTTGCCGATCTTTTCGGCCCACGGCAGGCATTCGGCCGCTTGGCTATTAATTTCTTTATTATTTTTAAGCCCTTTTGTGATTTCTTCGAAAAACGTGGGGCCTTTTCCATTTTCCATGGATATTCTTCCCGAATAAGACCCAATCTGATTGGCATAGTCCCGAAAAAGCTTGTCGAGAGTGGGCGTCTTGCCGGAGCGTCCGGCCAGGGACCAGAGGACGGCCCCGAAGACAACACCTGCTTTGCCGTAAGACCAGCCCAAATCTCTTTCGTTTTTTGCCTCGGAAACAGCCTGTTCCAGTTTCCCTGCCATCAGAAGTGCTTTCGTGTGCAGTATCCCTTTATTATCGGCGACGCCACCAGTTTCAAAAAAACGGATAACATCTTCGAGTTCCTCATCTCTTCGGTTCTGCCCGGCCGCCTCCGTCACAAGATCAAGCAGGTTCTGGTCGCTTCTGATGGAGAAAAAGCGCTCCCGCTTTCCCAAGAGAAGATGGTCCCGGTCGTTGATTTCTTCCGCGGCATCGATCAGGAACTGCGCGACACGCTCTCTGAAAGCTTCCTTTTCCAAGGCATCCAGACCTTCTTTGCTGATCCGGATGATCTCTGCGTGTTTGTTTTCTTTCTTCAGAAGATCAAGCCAGAAGAGATACCCTCTTGGCTGATTGTTCTTCCATTGCCTTGCAAGTCTGGAGACCTCGATTATACCGTCCGTGAGGTGAACCGCCTCCAGGAGCAGGAAGGCAGATCTTGCAGCCGTCTCATTTCGGCTCAAAATTTTCTTCCAATCGGGAAGAAAGGCTTCGAGGCCTTCCATCCGGCCTTCCCTGGCATCCATTACCTCCTGTAGGAGGGGGTATTTCTCATCATACAAGGTTTTCTCTTCATACGGGCTGGAAGCATAAACAGCCATGGCTTCAACGAATGCCTCCAACCTCCCTTTAGGTTCGGAAGTTTCATAAATGCACCGGGAATAGATTGCCCGGGCTTCCCTGATATCCAATTCGTCTGATGAGGAAAAATACGTTACTCCCTCAATGTAGCCCACCAAATCAAAAAGCGAGGCGTACACCTGCCGCGCCTCTTCAAGCCAGCCGTCCATGAAGAGGTTTTCAGCCTCGGCAAAGAGGGCGGCAATATCCTCTATCTGATCATCATGAATGTATTCAGGATCTTCATCGTCGTACCCATTGTCTTCCCAGATATCCGGACCATCCCAGTAACTTCCATCCTCAATGGATTCAATCCTTTCCTCTATGCTTTCCCGCAGGGCCTGAATGTCGTTGAGCACCTGATCTATCTGAGGCTTATCCGGAATTTCGGCCGGGCCGCGAGCGGGAAGAATGGATTCGATCTTGTCTATAAATCCCGCTCTTTCGGACGTAGACACATCTTTTGCGAGGCTGACAACAACGTCGACCAGCTCTTCTTTTGAAAGGGGGCGGCAAAACCCCTTGATTTTTTCGAGGTAAGGTTTCAACGCTATTCTGTCATGGAGCATGACTTTCCTCTCTTTTTGGTACAAAGGTTTGATGGTGCCGTAAAGTCCGAAAAAGCGCCGGCTTTTTCGTTCAGTGTTCATCCGATGGTTGGGTTCTAAGCGTCTCCCAGAACTTTCTGGGAGATACGATTCGCATGGACTGGATTCTTTCCAGATCAAGCAACTCTTTGTCAACGGTCACGAATAATTCCGCATCTCCGTTTAACGCAGTTGAAAGGATAGGGATATCGTCCTTGTCATCTATTTCGATATTTGTCAGCTTAATATTTTCAGACAAAATGGAATCTTGGGTCACTACCTCTAAGAAATCGGATATTATTTCTTGGGGGGTCCCGATTTTGGTCTGTAGAACATCCTTATATTTCGGCGATCAATGGGACAGAAACAATAAGTTGATGGGAAACCAAGATTTCTCTGAGAACATCAGCACAAAGGCCACGCGGGGCGGCGGCACCAACCAGCACATTGGTATCAAGAAACACCCTCATGATATCTGGGGAAAAATATCCTCGTCGCTTAAATACCCGCGAGATTCAGCAAACGGCATTACCCTTTTCCTGATTTCCTCAAACTGTTCCAGACGAAGCTGAGGTCTGAGGGCCTCCCTCGCAATTGCACTTCTGTTTTTCCCGGATCGCTGACTGGCTTTCGTTAGCAGGACATGCAGATCATTGTTCAATCTTATTGTGAGGCTTGAAGTTTTCATGTCTTATTTTGTAAGACGAGTTTGGCCGATGGTCAAGACAATTTCTTGAACCACCACCATCCCCTGCAAGTCGTACTGCTGCACAAACTCGTTTGCTTTGGCAATGCCGAACTCAGCTCAATAAAGGCCGGAAAACACTATTTCCTCCCTTGATTTGTCGTGCTCGCCTCGGCATGAGGCAAAGGCCGGATGCGCCCGGTCACTCGCTCCGCCACAGCCGGGGAATCCAAGTCCACGTTCCCCCGCATGGCCCTGAGCCCCTGGACGCCGGGAAGCTCTTCCACATCCAGGGATTCCACGTCCCCTTTCAGGTAGCCTTTTGAGACGAGAAACTCCATGTGTCGGCGAACCTCCCTGCCCTCATGGGGTTGTGAAAAAACCACGGCGATCACGCCCGGCTGGGTGAGACGCTCCGGTCGGCCCTTGACCATCGCTTTGTCCAGCCGGGATTTGATGATCTCGTGGCGCACGTCATACGCTCCGTCCACGTCGAAGCGTTTTTCTTCAAAGCGAAACCGAATGGAAAGCGTCGTATGGCTGGCGAGAATCAGGTGCGCCGTCTCCAGGGGAACCTTGAGTTCCCCCTTGAGTTGCTCGGTGATCCAGGCAATGCCGCAGGCCACCATCAACTGCCAGAGTCTGAAGTTTTCAAGGTACAGGTCGCTGAAACTCCCGTCTTGATTGAGGGCGGCGCCCAAATAGATCAGGTAGTCCACCCCGTCGGTCTGGTGTTTCTCGAAATAATGGGGATAGATGGCCTGGGCTTCCCCCTCTTCCCTATCGAGGTAAAAGGAGATACGCTGATTCAACAGGGAGACGCTGTCTTCAAATTCCTTCCTCCTGCGATACACCGTGCCGAGCCTTTCGTCCACGAGCATTTCATAGGCGTCGACCGCGCGGACCACTTCCGGGCCGAAAGTGCGAAGATGGGGAAAAAGGGCTTCCACCTCGCGCTTCAGTAAATGGGCGATAGCGGATTCGTCGGCGGGGCTGATGCCAATTCGGATGCGTTCGACCTCTCTGCGCAGCCTGTGCCCGAGTTCCTCCAAGACGGCGAGCGGCCTCAACCTTCCGGCCGCTTCCGTGACGGCGAGGGCCAGATTCAAATGCTCCTCGAGATCTTCCGCGATGGCCCGGTTTCGCGCAACGGATGATCCCCGTACGTCCGAGACACCGTAAAGGGGGTAAACATCCCTGAACACAATGGGCTCCATTTCCGAATCCTGACCCATCCGGAGGCGGTTCAGGTGTTGATAGGCCGCTTTTCGAAACCGCCATTCCACCGCAGGATGAATGGCCGTGCACTTCTCCTTGATGATTTCCTGCAGGCTGTGGTCGATCTCTTCCAACGCTCTTTTGACGGCCATCGAAAAAATGGGGGCGATCTCCGCGAGAAGCATGATATCGATCGGCCCGAATTCCTCGGGCTGAGGCGATGCGATATCCAGGGTTCCGATGAGCGCTCCCTCGTAGGTCAGGGGCGCAATCATCAGGGATCTCACGCCGCCCTTGATCATTTCCTTCTCTGCCCTGGAACGGGGAGTTTCCGCGGAGAGATCCCGGATGCGCAGCACCCTGTTTTCCGTCACCGCCTGTTCATAGAGGCTCCCTTGGAATTCGGAAAGCGGGATGTGACGAGATCCTGAGAAAACAGAAGAGGATGAGAGCTCGCAACCGAGGTTGATAAGCATGACCTGGTCTTCATGGATGGCAACCAGGCTGATCACGAGTTCGGGACACCGGAAGAGGGTCCGAATTCTTTGCTGTAAGCGCATGAAGCCGGCCTGGGAGTAAATGGACTCCTGATCGATGAGGTCCTTTCCAAGGGCGGAGAGCATTTCGGACTGGGTCACGTCAATGATGTTGAAAACGGAAAGCCCGTGAATCTCGAAGTTTTCAGGGGGGAGGATTTCGCGGAGGACTTCCGGTTCCGCAAGGTGTTCCAGAAGCACGGCCCTTTCCTTTTCCGACAACTCTTTGAGTTCACCTTTGTGATGAATTTCGAGGAACTGGAGATTGGGTTTGATCCTGAGATGGAGATCCAACCCCGTCTTTGGGTCCGAAACCACTCGGACGATGGGATATTCGAATTTTTGGCCGATGCCGTAATACTTCTCGATAATGAGATAGTAGGCTCTGAGGATCCTGCCTTTCAGGAACATCTCCTCGCCCACCAGCGCGATGCCCTTGATGTGTCCCGCTTCGTCCAGCAGGAGTCGGCGGAAGGGGGGGGAAACATAAACGGGCTGCAGGTTGAAGGGCACAAAGATCCCCACGAGGTCGCTCTCCCAGGATGTGGGCGGGAGGACCAGCGAAACAAGTCCCTTCACCAGTTCTTCGTGACGCCGGATAAGAGAAAGATCCTCGATGGGACCACACAGCTCGGGGACCTCGTCGAGTTTCGCCTTGAGCTTTTCCAGGTAGGAAACGCCCATTTCCCCCCATGACGCCTTGTTTTTTTCACAGGAGTCGATAAGGGGTTTGAAGCTCAACACGCATCGAAACGGGTAGGCCTGCGGCGTGCTCTGTTTCATCATTTTTCCATATTATGGAATAGCGTTGAGAAAATCCAGCGGAAAGCCGAAGCCGGACCCATCGCCAAATTACGGCTCCCAGGGACTTCCGCTCCCTTTTCAAGCGACCCAAACCCCAAATCAGCGGCGCTGAAGTCAACCCAAGGGTCGTCCATCATGCTCATACCCTCACCATCTGCGATAAGACCAATCCACCATGGACCGCGTGCTTTTGTCGAACGCAATCCGCAAGGCCTCCCCGTGGCCCATGGAGCTCACGATGGGGTAACCCTGCGGCAAACTCTCGGCAAGAACCGGCGTCAGAAAATTGAAAACGGTTACGCCCGGGTTCGGCGGTGCTTCCACCGACCATACGGCCACATAAACCCCGCTCCCGTCGACCACCCGGATAGGTGGCCCCCACCGGCTGATGGCTTGATCGTAGGTCAACGTCCCTACCTGTGAATCCATTTTATACGCAATGGATTTTGCACTAGGCCCACAGCCGATCAAAGAAAAAAAACAAGTTAATGTCAGGGCAACTGCTGGTAGATAGTAGAGCTTCTTTCCTTTTTTCATTTTCTCCTCGTTTGTGGATTTGAAAGATGGAAGCGCTTAGCTTCTGTATGCACCCGGGGGGAAGTCACCCCCCCAAAGGATTCACCGTAGATCAAAAATAACGCTTTTTGGGGAATGCATTTCATGAGGGAACCTCCACATGAGAGAATAAAGAAATAAATTGACTTGATTTCTTTTAAGGAGGCCGAATTCATATTAACCGATCATTCGGCCAAATGTCAAATCAAGTCAGGCTCTTAAATTGACCGTCCGTTCTTCCCCGATAGAAGTCTCCCCCGGGCAAACAACCGGTCTGGCATGCCGTGCGGTCTTTTAAGCCCTTTTCGAAGGGCTAAAGTTCAAAGGATTCCGCCCGATACTACACTATATGAAGACGAAATTACTTTTCTTTGGTGCGATTCTTTTCTGGATTTTGGTGTCTAAAACAAATGACCTGCTTTTTACTTTCTTTGCGGTTTATCTCACCGCACTGTGGGGATCCGTCCTTTTTTTCAAGGGAGCCCAGAAACGGGAGACGAAATCGGATATCAGCCGTCAGCCCTTGAAGGCACAAGCGAGAGGCCCCAAAACCCGGTGAAAACCGGGAAACACCGCCTCCCCCTTCGACCGATACTCCCGCACCGCCGGCATGCCGCACTCGGCTTCCATCGTTCGATCTCCAGGGTCCCCTGTTTGACGCCCCGAGGTTTTTTAAGCACCTGAGGGAGCGCCTCTGGATGTCTGGATTCTTCAGCCATCAATGTGATTCCGCCGGCCATCGAATAAACTCCAAAATCAAAAAGCATTTGCAATTCAGGACCCTACAGCTTAATATGACAGTCGTTGCAAAAGCTGCTCAAATACATTTATTTGAAGCCGTTCACGAAAAACAGGGGTGCCTCCGCCATGGAGGAATTTGCAAATACCGTCACCGAGCAGAGGGGCACACGCGAAGAACTCAGGAGGCAAAAATGAAACATGGGAAGGTAAGAGCATGCGCTCTTATTCTGATCATCCTACTCACGATATTCACCGGCGCTTGTGCAACGACGACAACCAAGACAAGCAAGGGCTACATGCAAACATGTCTGGATTTTGTCGGGAAGGATATTGAAAGTGTCATCGAGCGCTGGGGCTATCCGGATAGAACGCTCGAGGAGGCTGCAGAGGGCCGGGTTTACGTTTATCAACAGATCAAAGACCCGTTCGGACTCGACAAGATAGACTATACGCCGCTGATTGACTACCCGCCCTTCATCAGATATCCCGAAATCAACGGAGCGGTCACCGGCGGGTACGCCGGAGGCCGGAACTGCCTGACCTATTTTGAGACGGACCCGGAAAACACAATCATTAAAGTGATCTGGAAGGGTGATTGCACGGCCGAAGAACGCAAGTGAACGGCAGGAAAGATTGCCGTATGAGCGCCTGAAAAGTTGACTTTAGATACCAAAACGGGTAATAATACAAAGTTAAGAAACCGGAAAACGTTTCTCCATTTCACTCCCCGAAGCTGCCGGATTCGTACCCGAACGCAGCAATTGTGTCGCGCTGCCGGTTGCTGCATATTCTTGACGGCATGTGAAATCTTTGGCAATGAAAAAAAAATATCAGATCATTACCGTCACGATCATCGGCCTTTTCCTCATCGGATTTTTCCTGAGTATTTATGTCACCGTTGAGGAGGAGATGCCCGACAACGCTGTGGTAGTGATTACACTCGAAGACAAACGCTATCATTCC